>NZ_JBWKVQ010000001.1:2926930-3193620 GCF_059421785.1 Sphingopyxis sp. GW821-FHT02C12 | reverse complement strand
TGCGCCTCGCGGCCGATGTCGAGCGCCTGCCAATGGACATTCTGGGCGCGGCGCAGGCTGAAGTGCAGCATGCCCGCCGCGACCGTCGCATTGGTCAGCTTGTCGATCAGGATGAACCCGCCGAGCGTGCGGTTGTCGCCATAGGCCTCGAACACCAGCGGCTTGTCGGTCGCGACCTCGACGACCCCGATGCCGTTGAGCTCGAGCGTCTTCGCCGCGAGATGGTCGAGGGTGTTGACGTTGATCTCATACTTCGGCGCCTGCACCGTCGCCGACACATTCTGCGTCGCGAGCTTGAGCCAATAGGCGCGGCCCGCGATCATCGCTTCGTCGGCCATCCAGACGAGCGTCGCCTCGAAGCGGTCGGCGACCTCGGGCGGCGCGTCGGCGAGCGCGATGACGTCGCCGCGCGAGCAGTCGACCTCGTCGGCGAGGGTCAGCGTCACCGACTGGCCGGCGACCGCTTCGGGCAAGTCACCGTCGAGCGTGACGATGCGGGCGACGGTGCTGGTCTTGCCGCTTGGCAGGATGCGCACCGCATCGCCGGGCTTGACCGAGCCGCCCGCGATGAGGCCGGAGAAGCCGCGGAAGTCGAGGTTCGGGCGGTTGACCCATTGCACCGGCATGCGGAACGGCGTCTCGACATCGCGCTGCGCGGCGACCTCGACGCTCTCGAGATGCTCGACCAGCGCCGGCCCCTTGTACCAGGGGGTGTTGTCCGACAGGCCGGTGATATTGTCGCCCTTGAACCCCGAGATCGGGATCGCGGTAAAGTGGGTGATGCCGATCTCGGTCGCGAAGGCGCGGTACGAGAGCAGGATACGCTCGAACACCGCCTTGTCGTAATCGACGAGGTCCATCTTGTTCACCGCGAGCACGATATGGCGGATGCCGATCAGGTGCGCGAGGAAGCTGTGGCGCCGGGTCTGGGTCAGCACGCCCTTGCGCGCGTCGATCAGGATCACCGCGAGGTCGGCGGTCGAGGCGCCGGTGACCATGTTGCGGGTATATTGCTCGTGCCCCGGGGTGTCGGCGACGATGAACTTGCGCTTCTCGGTGGTGAAGAAGCGGTAAGCGACGTCGATCGTGATCCCCTGCTCGCGCTCGGCGGCGAGGCCGTCGACGAGGAGGGCGAAGTCGATCTCGCCGCCCTGGGTGCCGACGCGCTTGCTGTCGGCCTCGAGCGCGGCGAGCTGATCCTCGAAGATCATCTTGCTGTCGTAGAGCAGCCGCCCGATCAGCGTCGACTTGCCGTCGTCGACCGAGCCGCAGGTGATGAAGCGCAGCAGCGACTTTTGCTGATGCTGCGCGAGATAAGCGTCGATATCCTCGGCGATCAGCGCGTCGGTGACGTAGATGGGGTCGGTAGATGTTTTGGTCATATGGCCTTACTCGTCGCCCCCGCGAAGGCGGGGGCCGTTGGCGTGGGGGCTCCGCCGCTGGCGACCCCCGCCTTCGCGGGGGTTGACCCTTCGTCAATCTGAAGATTGACGCGGCGGGTCAAAAATACCCCTCCTGCTTCTTCTTCTCCATGCTGGCGTCGCCGCCATCCTTGTCGATCGCGCGGCCCTGCCGTTCCGACGTCGTCGTCAGCAGCATCTCCTGGATCACTTCGCTCAAGGTCGCCGCCTCGCTCTCGACCGCGCCGGTCAGCGGGTAGCAGCCGAGCGTGCGGAAGCGGATCGAGCGCTCAACCGGGACTTCGCCCTCGCGGAGCGGGAAGCGGTCGTCGTCGACCATGAGGAGGAGCCCGTCGCGCTCCACCGTCGGGCGCGGCGCCGCGAAGTAGAGCGGCACGATCGGGATCGCCTCGCGGGCGATATATTGCCAGATGTCGAGCTCGGTCCAGTTCGAGATCGGGAACACCCGGATGCTCTCGCCCTTGGCTTTGCGGGCATTGTAGAGGTTCCACAGCTCGGGGCGCTGCTTCTTGGGATCCCAGCCGTGGCTCGCGGTGCGGAACGAGAAGATGCGCTCCTTGGCGCGGCTCTTCTCCTCGTCGCGGCGCGCGCCGCCAAAGGCGACGTCGAAGCCATGCAAATCGAGCGCCTGCTTCAGCCCCTCGGTCTTCCACATGTCGGTGTGCAGCGGCCCATGGTCGAACGGGTTGATCCCGCGCGCCTTCGCCTCGGGGTTTTGATAGACGAGCAGTTCCATGCCGCTCTCGGCCGCCATCCGGTCGCGCAACTCGTACATCGCCTGAAACTTCCACGTCGTATCGACGTGGAGCAGCGGGAACGGCGGCGGCGACGGGTAAAACGCCTTGCGCGCCAGATGCAGCATCACCGCGCTGTCCTTGCCCACCGAATACAGCATCACCGGTGCCGCCGCATCCGCCAGCACCTCCCGCATGATGTGAATCGCCTCCGACTCCAGGCGGTCGAGATGGGTCAGGTTCGATGGACTTTGCGGCGTGGGAGACGACAAGCTCCGGTTCCTCTTTATTCGATGGCGCTGGATCGGCGACATACGCGCCTATCCGGCGTAGACTATTCCCAAATGGGAGCCACGCGGACGACCGTCCGCGCCGATCGCCCCTAGCCACTCGGCCCGCCGAGAGGCAAGCAGTATGGGCTTTGCGGCAAAATAGTCTGGCTTGTGCATCCCCTTCTGTTTGCGGCACCTTCCTGCTAGTCGCAACAACAAGCAGATAGAGGAACATATGCGCGCCACCCCCGATTTCGATTTCGCGCTCGGTGACAATGCCGAGATGATCCGCGAGAGCGCCGCGCGCTTCGCCGACGACAAGATCGCGCCGCTCGCGGCCAGGGCCGATGCCGAGGACTGGTTCCCGCGCGACGAACTGTGGACCGCGATGGGCGACCTCGGCCTGCACGGCATCACCGTCGAGGAAGACTATGGCGGGCTGGGGCTCGGCTATCTCGAACATGTCATCGCGGTCGAGGAAGTCAGCCGCGCATCGGGCGCGATCGGTCTCAGCTATGGCGCGCATTCGAACCTGTGCGTCAACCAGATCCGCCGCTGGGGCAATGCCGAACAAAAGGCGAAATACCTCCCCAAGCTGATCTCGGGCGAGCATGTCGGCAGCCTTGCGATGTCCGAAGCCGGCGCCGGCAGCGACGTCGTGTCGATGAAGCTCAAGGCCGAGCGGAAGGGCAGCGGCTATGTCCTCAACGGCACCAAATTCTGGATCACCAACGCGACCTGTGCCGACACATTGGTCGTCTATGCCAAGACCAGCCCCGAGGCGGGATCGCGCGGGATCACCGCCTTCCTGATCGAAAAGGACATGCCCGGATTTTCGATCGGCCAGAAGATCGACAAGGTCGGCATGCGCGGCTCGCCGACCGCCGAACTGGTGTTCGACGATTGCGAAGTGAGCGAAGAGCAGGTGATCGGCCCCGAAAATGGCGGCGTCGGTGTGCTGATGTCGGGGCTCGATTATGAACGCGTTGTGCTCGCGGGACTTCAGCTCGGCATCATGCAGGCGTGCCTCGACACCGTGATTCCCTATGTGCGCGAGCGCAAGCAGTTCGGCAAGCCGATCGGATCGTTCCAGCTGATGCAGGCGAAGGTCGCCGACATGTATGTGATGCTCCAGTCGGCGCGCTCCTATGTCTACAACGTCGCCAAGGCCTGCGACGCCGGCCAGACGACGCGCTTCGACGCCGCGGGCTGCATTTTGCTGGCGAGCGAGAATGCGGTGAAGGTCGCCGGCGAAGCGATCCAGGCACTGGGCGGCGCGGGCTACACCAAGGACTGGCCGGTCGAACGCTATTGGCGCGACGCCAAGCTGCTCGACATCGGCGCCGGAACGAACGAAATTCGCCGTATGTTGATCGGCCGGGAGCTTATTGGAGCGGGCTGAGACCAGCCGAAGGGGGGCTAAATGAGGGGTATTGGCGGCGGGATACGCGGCGCGTGAACTGGCTATGGCTTGCCGCCGCGGCGATGGTCGTATCGGCCCTCACCCATTCGATCCTGGGCGAAAAGCGGCTGATCCAGCCGCTGCTGCGCATCAAGCGCGGAATCCTGCTCGCCGACCTGCCGCGCAAGGTCTTTCGCTTCGCGTGGCACGCGATGGCGGTGCTGATGCTGCTGTCGGCGGCGACGGTCGCCTGGCCGGGCACCCCGCGCGGGCTGATTATCGTCCTCGGCGTCGGCTGGCTGGGAACCGGCCTCGTCAATGCGGCTTGTACCGGTGGACGGCACATCATCTGGCCCTTTCTGGCCGGATCGGGGGTGCTGGCGTTGATCGGAGCATGGGCTTGAACGACACGCTGCTGACCGCGATGCAATATTATGGCGCCGGCGCGGCGACGCTGGCGGCGCTCGTCGTCTCGCTCAACCTCGGCCGACGCTGGACCGGCTGGGCGTTCGTGGTGTTCGTGACGAGCAGCATCGCGCTGGTCGCGTGGGGCTTTCTGCAACCCGACAGCGAGGGCATCGGGTGGCAGAATATCGCGCTGCTGATCATCAACGCGATTGGGGTCTATCGTTATCTGATCCTGAAGGAAAAGCCGGGCGGGCAGCCCGCCCAAGAAGAGTAGCGCCAAAGATCCTCCCCACGCGAAGCGATGGGGAGGATCTTTTGGGCCGCTCCAGACTGTCGAGGTATTTTACCCCCAAACCCGCACGCGCTTGTCGGGCGCCAGATACAGCTTGTCGCCTTCCTTCACGTCGAACGCCTTGTACCAGGCGTCGAGGTTGCGGACCGTCAGCGCGCGGTACATGCCCGGCGCATGGCCATCGGTCGCGACGCGCGCGCGCAGCGCCTCGTCGCGCATCTTGGTCGCCCAGGTCTGCGCATAGGCGATGAAGAACCGCTGGTCGCCGGTGAAGCCGTCGATCACCGGCGCCTCCTTGCCGTTCAACGAGGCGCGATAGGCGTCATAGGCGGCCTGCAAGCCCGCGACGTCGGCGATATTTTCACCCAGCGTCAGCTTGCCGTTGATCGCGAGGTCGGGGAACGGTTTGTAGGTGTCGAACTGCGCCGCGAGCGCCGCGCCCGCTGCGTTGAACTTGGCGAGATCGGCCGGGGTCCACCAGTTGCGCAGCGCGCCGGTGGAGTCAAACGCGGCGCCATTGTTGTCGAAGCTGTGGCTGATCTCATGACCGATCACCGCGCCGATCGCGCCATAATTATAGGCGGGGTCGGCCTTGGGGTTGAAGAAGGGCGGCTGCAGGATCGCGGCGGGGAAGTTCAGCGCATTCTGGACCGGCAGGTTCACGGCGTTGACCGTCTGCGGCACCATCCACCATTCGGCCTTGTCCATCGGCTTGCCGATCTTGGCGAACTGGTGCGCGGTCTCGGCCTTTTCGCCCGCGACGACATTGGCATAGGCATCGTTGCCGACCGTGTAGCTGCCATAGTCGCGCCACGTGTCGGGATAACCGACGCCGACGACGATCGTCTCGACCTTCTTGATCGCTTCCTTCTTGGTGTCGGGCGCCATCCAGTCGATGCCCTCGACCCGCTTGGCAAAGGCACCTTTGATATTGCTCACCATGTCGCCGACTTCGGCCTTGGCCGAGGCGGGGAAATATTTGTCGGCATAGGCCTTGCCGACCGCATCGCCGAGATAGGTGTCGAGCGCGTCGAGCGCGCGCTTGTCACGCGCACGCTGCTGCGGCGTGCCCGCCAGCGTCGTGCCGTAAAAGGCGAAATGGACGTTGTCGACCGCGGTCGGCAGCACGTCGCTGTGCGTGTTGATCTGGTGGAAGACCAGCCAGTCTTTCCACGCGTCGAGCGGTTCGGATGCGACGAGCGCGGACAGGCCGGTGATCGCCGCCGCGTGATAGGCGCCGAACTTGCTCGCGCCGTCCAGTCCGGCACCCGCCAGATAGGCCGACCAGTCGATGCCGGGGGCCTTTTTCGCGAAATCGGCCTTGCTCCACACGCCCGACGATTTGGCGAAATCCTCGCTGTCTTCGCGCGACACATGCGCCTTCGCGATCTTGACCTCGAGATCGTAGATGCGCTTCGCCTTCGCAGCGGCATCGGCCTGCCCCGCGGCGGTCAGCAGACTGGCGATATAGGCCTGATATTGGTCACGGATCTTCGCCATCTTGGGATCGGCGGACAGATAATATTCGCGCTCGGGCAAACCCAGCCCGCCTTGCAGCACATAGGGAATGACGTCGCCGGGCGTGGCGAGTCCCTGCGTCACGAAAATGCCGAACAGGTTTTCGGTGTTGAAGTCGGTGGCGTTCAGCGGGTCGACGTCGGCGCGCGTCTGTTCGCCCAGTATCTTCGACAGCGCCGCCTTGTCGGCGATCGCATCGAAGCGCGCGATGTCGGCCGCCACCGGCTTCATGCCCGCGGCATCGATCGCCTTGGTATCGACATAGGCGCGATAAAAGGCCGCGATGCGCGAATTGTTGCTGTCCGCCCCAGGCGCGCCCTTGACGATCGCATCGACCAATTCGCGGTTGCGCTTTTCGGTTTCGAGCTGCGCCACATAGAAAGCGCCGATGTTCGACCGGTCGGCGGGAATCTCGGTGGTCTTCGCCCAATTGCCGTTGGCATAAGCGAAGAAATCGTCGCCCGGCTTGGCGGCGGTGTCCATCGCCGCCTTGTTGATGCCGAGTTCGGTGCCGACGGTATAGGCGGCGCTGCTTGCCTCCTTGCCGCTGGTGCAGGCAACGGGGCCACCGAGGATCGCCGCGGTGGACAGCAGGATGGCGAGGATGGGATGCTTCATGGGGGGAAGGACCTTGTCTGTTTCAAAAATATGCCGAAGCGATACGCCTGTGTGCCGATGGTTTCAACGCCAACCGATTTCGGCGTGCGGCGCTTTCCAATCGACGAGCGACCGGCTAACTCCGCCCTTCTGAACGGGAGAGTAATGGACGTGAGCGCACCGGTCCTCGGAACCATGATCAACGCCGATAGCGAAGCCTATCGCGCCAATGCCGCACACAATATCGCGCTGCGGGAGGAACTGCGAGCACGCGTTGCCGAAGCCGGGCTGGGCGGCAATGAAAAGTCGCGCGAGCGCCACACCAGCCGCGGCAAACTACTGCCGCGCGAGCGCGTCGAGCGGCTGCTCGATCCGGGCTCGCCCTTCCTCGAAATCGGCCAGCTGGCCGCGAACGACCTTTACGACGGCGAAGTGCCCGGCGCGGGGCTGATCTGCGGCATCGGCCGCGTGTCGGGGCGCCAGTGCATGATCGTGTGCAACGATGCCACCGTGAAGGGCGGCACTTACTATCCGCTGACCGTGAAGAAGCATCTTCGCGCGCAGGAAATTGCCGAGGCGAACCGCCTGCCCTGCATCTATCTCGTCGACAGCGGCGGCGCGAACCTGCCGCATCAGGATCAGGTGTTTCCCGACCGCGACCATTTCGGGCGCATCTTCTTTAACCAGGCGAATATGTCGGCGAAGCGCATCCCGCAGATCGCCTGCGTGATGGGCAGTTGCACCGCGGGCGGCGCCTATGTCCCGGCGATGAGCGACGAGACGGTGATCGTCCGCAACCAGGGCACGATCTTCCTCGCCGGCCCGCCGCTGGTGAAGGCGGCGACGGGCGAGGAAATCAGCGCCGAGGACCTCGGCGGCGGCGATTTGCACGCGAAGAAATCGGGGGTCGTCGACCATCTCGCCGAGAATGACGAACATGCGCTGACGATCGTCCGCGACATCGTCAGCCATTTGGGAACCGACGCGGGCTTCGACGTCGCGATCAAGGACCCGCGCCCGCCCAAATATGACGGCGAGGAGCTCTACGGCATCGTACCGCAGGACGTGCGCGCGCCCTATGACGTGCACGAGGTGATCGCGCGCATCGTCGACGCCAGCGAGTTCCACGAATTCAAGGCTAATTACGGCAGTACGCTCGTCTGCGGCTTCGCGCATATCTGGGGCATCCCGGTCGCGATCCTTGCCAACAACGGCGTGTTGTTCAGCGAGTCCGCGGTCAAGGGCGCGCATTTCATCGAACTCGCGCAGCAGCGGCGCATACCCCTGCTCTTCCTGCAGAACATCAGCGGTTTCATGGTCGGTGGGAAGTATGAAGCCGAAGGCATTGCGAAACATGGCGCCAAGCTGGTGACGGCGGTCGCGACCGCAACGGTGCCGAAGATCACCGTACTGATCGGCGGCAGCTTTGGCGCGGGCAATTACGGCATGTGCGGGCGCGCTTACTCGCCGCGCTTCCTGTTCACCTGGCCCAATGCGCGGATTTCGGTGATGGGCGGCGAGCAGGCCGCGTCGGTGCTGGCGACGGTGCACCGCGATGCGGAGAAATGGACGCCCGAGGAGGCCGAAGCCTTCAAGGCGCCGATCCGGCAGAAATATGAGGATGAGGGCAATCCGTACCACGCGACCGCGCGGTTGTGGGATGATGGGATCATCGACCCGGCGCAGACGCGCGACGTGCTGGGGCTGGCCTTTGCCGCGACGCTGAACGCGCCGGTCGAGGAGCGCGGGTTTGGGGTGTTCAGGATGTAACGTCGAATTTTGTTGGCGAAAGGAGATCTGGCATGGGCATAACGAGCTATCCCCTTCCAAATGGGTCAGTTTCAATTGAAACCAAAGAAGCGGATCTTGTTGATCAGCTTGTAGACATCCCCGCACGGGTAAGCGTGGCCGTTCAAGGTTGCGTCGGTCAAAACGAGGCAAGGGAACCCGTAACGATTACGAGTTCGCGTGTTACGATATTCACTCAACGGTCGCCAGAGGGCCTACCGCCAGGGACAATCATAACATGGCTTCAACCAATCGGGGATGGTAATTTTCAAACACTTACGGGTGACGGGACGTTCGCCGTTCCGCCGGGAAAATACACTCATCGGGTAGGCGGAATATCGGTCACCTGCACGGATCAACACCCAGCCTTATTTATCAGCAGTACAATGACTTATTCGTAGAGGCCATATGATCCAATCCCTCCTCATCGCCAATCGCGGCGAGATCGCCTGCCGTATCATCCGCACCGCGCGCGAGATGGGCATAAGGACCGTCGCGGTCTATTCGGACGCCGACGCCAAGGCGCTGCATGTGCGCGAGGCCGATGAGGCGGTGCATATCGGGCCTTCACCGGCGCGCGAGAGCTATCTGATCGGCGAAAAGATCATCGCCGCCGCCAAGGCGACCGCGGCCGAGGCGATCCATCCGGGTTATGGCTTTCTCTCGGAGAACGCCGAATTCGCGCAAGCGGTGGCCGATGCGGGGCTCGTCTGGGTCGGACCCAAGCCTTCGTCGATCACCGCGATGGGCCTCAAGGACGCGGCCAAGAAGCTGATGGCCGAGGCCGGGGTGCCGGTGACGCCGGGCTATATGGGCGAGAATCAGGACCCCGCCTTCCTCGCCGAGCAAGCGGCCGACATCGGCTATCCGGTGCTGATCAAGGCGGTTGCGGGCGGCGGCGGCAAGGGGATGCGCAAGGTCGATGCCGCGGCGGACTTCGCCGATGCGCTCGCCTCGTGCCAGCGCGAGGCGGCGGCGTCGTTCGGCAATGACCATGTGCTGATCGAAAAATATATCCTGACCCCGCGCCATATCGAGGTGCAGGTGTTCGGCGACACGCACGGCAATGTCGTCCACCTGTTCGAGCGCGACTGTTCGCTGCAACGCCGCCACCAGAAGGTGGTCGAAGAAGCCCCCGCCCCCGGCATGGACGACGCTACGCGCGCTGAACTCTGCGCCGCCGCGGTGCGCGCGGCGAAGGCGGTCGACTATGTCGGCGCCGGCACGATCGAGTTCATCGCCGACGCCTCGGAAGGCCTGCGCGCCGACCGCATCTGGTTCATGGAAATGAACACGCGGCTGCAGGTCGAGCATCCGGTGACCGAGGAGATCACCGGCGTCGACCTCGTCGAATGGCAGCTCCGCGTCGCGTCGGGCGAACCGATCCCGCTGACGCAGGACGAGCTGGCGATCAACGGCTGGGCGATGGAAGCGCGGCTCTATGCCGAGGATCCGGCGAAAGGCTTCCTGCCCTCGATCGGCACGCTCGAACTGTTCCAGCTCCCCGAGCATAGCGGCCGCGTCGACACCGGCGTCTATGAAGGTGCCGAGGTCTCGCCCTTCTACGATCCGATGATCGCCAAGGTCATCGCCTGGGGCGAAGACCGCGAGGAAGCGCGCGAATTGCTGTCCGAGATGCTGGAGGACAGCGCGATCTGGCCAGTGAAGACCAATTCGGCCTTCCTGATCAACGCGCTCGACCACCCCGACTTCGTCGCGGGCAGCGTCGATACCGGGCTGATCGGCCGCGACGGCGACAGCATGACCGCCGAGCCCGAGCCGTCGGCGCAGGCGCTGACCAACGCCGCGATGGCGATGACGCCGCGTGTCCTGCAGGCGGGTTTCCGCCTCAACGCGCCCGATGTGCGCAGCGCGCCCTTCCTGCTCGACGGCAAGCGCGTCGAGGTGATGCTCCACGGCCCCGGCGCCGAAGAACCCGCCCCCGCGATGCTCGTCGCCGAAGCGGGATCGGTGTGGCAGCTCACCCCCTGGCGCGCGGCGGGCGGCACAGGCGGGGCCGCAGGCGACGGCGCGATCCTGTCGCCGATGCCTGGCAAGATCATCGCGGTGGAGGTCGCCGCGGGCGACACGGTGACCAAGGGCCAGAAACTGCTGACGCTCGAAGCGATGAAGATGGAGCACAGCCTGACCGCGCCCTTCGACGGGGTGGTCGCCGAACTCAATGCGGTGGCCGGCGCGCAAGTGCAGGTCGAAGCGCTGCTGGTGCGGATCGAGAAGGAAGAAGGCTGATGGCCGGCAAATATTTCGACGAATGGGCGATCGGCGATACGCTGGCGCATGACATCCGCCGCACGGTGACCGAGACCGACAATCTGCTGTTCACGGTGATGACGCACAATCCGCAGCCGCTGCACCTCGACGTCGAGGCGGCGAAGGCGTCGGAATTCGGCCAGATCCTCGTCAACGGCACCTTCACCTTCAGCCTGATGGTCGGGCTGTCGGTCAGCGATACGACGCTCGGCACGCTGGTCGCCAATCTCGGTTACGACAAGCTCGTCATGCCCAAGCCGGTGTTCATCGGCGACACGCTTCGCGCCGAATCCGAGGTCGTTGGTCTCAAGGAGTCCAAATCGCGGCCGAATGCGGGTATCGTGACCTTCCTGCACCGCGCGATCAACCAGCGCGACGAAATCGTCTGCCAGTGCGAACGCTCCGCGCTGATCAAGAAGAAGAACTGATTTTTCCGTTCGGTTCGAGCGAAGTCGAGAACCGTTTGCCCTTCGCGCGTCTCGACTTCGCTCGACACGAACGGCATAGGTGATGGCATGAGACTCCGCTCACTCCTCTTCGTCCCCGGCGACCGGCCCGAACGCTTCGCCAAGGCCGCCGCCTCGGGCGCCGACGCGATCATCCTCGACCTTGAGGATTCGGTGTCGCTCGCGAACAAGGATGCCGCCCGCCACGCGATCGCCGACTATTTGGCGGGCACCCGCGAGGTGATCACCTTGGTGCGCGTCAATCCGCTCGACGGCCATCTGACCGCCGCCGACGTCGCCGCGATCATCGCCGCGCGCCCCGACGCGATCATGCTACCCAAGGCCGAAGGCGCCCCCAGCATCCAGCAACTCGACACCATCATGCGCAGCGAGTCGGCAAGCGACGCGTCGCTACCAGCGATCCTGCCGATCGCCACCGAAACCCCGGCCGCCCTCTTCACCCTCGGCAGCTACCGCGAAGTGAAGGATCGGCTCGTCGGACTGACCTGGGGCGCCGAGGACCTGCCCGCCGCGATCGGCGCCACAACGAGCCGCGAAGCCGACGGCAGCTATACCGCGCCCTATGACGTCGCCCGCGCCATGACGCTCTTTGCCGCGCACGCCGCGGGCACCGCCGCGATCGACACGGTCTTTCCCGCGATCAAGGACGAGGCCGGCCTCGCCGCCTATGCCGCCCGCGCGCGGCGCGACGGTTTCACCGGCATGATGGCGATCCATCCGTCGCAGGTCGGCCCGATCAACGCCGCCTTCACCCCCGCCGCCGACGAGGTCGCGCGGGCTCAGGCGATCGTCGATGCCTTTGCCGCCAACCCCGACGTCGGGGTGCTGCAGGTCGACGGCAAGATGGTCGACGCGCCGCACCTGAAACAGGCGCGGCATATCCTGTCGCTGGCGGACTAAAGAACTTCGCACCCAATCTCCATTGGTGTCGAGCGAAGTCGAGACACCCTGAAGGCGGGGGTTTCCCAAGCGTGTCTCGACTTCGCTCGACACAAACGGGAATTTAGGCCGGCTTTCGCCCGAACGGCCGGTGCCGCCTGATCCAGGCCTTGCCCTTGTGCCAGTTCTTGCGCATCCCGCGCTCGGGGATCGCATCGAACATCGCGTCGGGGCTTTCGGGGTCGAGCAGTTCATGCTCGGCGATATATTGGTCGAACGGCCCCGGTTTGGTCAGGTCGAGCAGTTCGAGCGTCCGCCCTTCGCTCCCGCGTAACGCCTCGATCGCCGCAACCAGCGACCCGCTGCCTTCGAACGCGCGGCCGACCTCGCTCGGCTCGACCCCCAGATGCTCGGCGATCAGCGACTCGCGCAGCCGGCGGATCGTCGGCTCAACCCCGGTGTTCGCCGCCAACGCGGCATCGATCGTCACATCGCATTCGCTGTCGAGCCCCATCGAGCGGTTGTTCATGTTCGCCGACCCGACACGGATCATCCGGTCGTCGACGATCGCGGTCTTGGCATGGACATAGATGGCCTCGCCCCCCTCGGTATGCGGGACATAGACGCGCAGCCGGTCGCCATGCTTCGCCTTCGCGATTTCGCGCACCAGCTGCACGCGCGCGGCGTCCATCGCCATCTGCTCGAGCCAGCCGTCAGCCTGCTTCGGCATCACCAGCACGAATTCGGGCGGATCGTCCTCGTTGAGCCGCTCGGCGATCGCGGCAGCGATCTTGGCGCTCGTGAAATATTGATTTTCGAAATAGATGAAGCGCTGCGCCGCCGCGATCATGTCGAGATAGAGCTGCTCGATCTCGCGGATTTCCTCATAGCCGTCATATTCGGCGCGGGTGCGCGAAATGGCGACATCGACCCCGAAGAAGTCGGCCTCGAGCGCTTCGGGCCAATTCTCCCCGTCGCCCTTCACCTCGCGCAACGGCTTCTTGGTCGCGCGCTGCCACCGCTCGTTGCCCAGTTCGGCCAGCGCATTGCCGACCGGCCCGGCGAGGATCATCGTCGAATCATGCCAGGGCATATAGGATTTATCGTCGGGATCGGTGCGGCGCGGATCTTCGTCGGAGTGGTCGCGCGTATCCCAGCGGCGCGCGGCGACGTCGATGCCGCCGCATACCGCCAGATGGTCGTCGAACACCGCGACCTTCTGGTGATGGCTACACCCGAACGGGTGCGCGCTGTCCATGCGAAAGCTGATCGAGCGCGTCAGTTTCCAGCGCGCGATCATCGTCACGATGGCGGGCGACAGATATTGCTTCAGTCCGCCGAAATTCCATCGGAGGATGTCGATGTCGCGATCGGGGGCATCATGCGCCAGCCGCAGCAGATAGTGGCCGAGCGCCTCGCCCTCGCCCTTCTCGTCGGGGCATAGGGCGATGCGCGGATCGAAGTCCCAGCCGATCAGCAGGATGCGTTCCTTCGCACCCGCCATCAACTCTTTGAGCAGCGCATAATAATCGGCGGCATCGACGATCATCCGCGCCTTGTCGGCGCGTTCGATCCGCCAGCAATTGCGGCCTTCGACAACGATCGGGGAAAGCGCGCCCTCGCTCATGGTCGCTGAGACGCACCGCAACCGCTTTGGTTGCCCCGACCTGCAAAGACGCCATCAGGCAGCGTGGAACTGCTCCGGCGTCAGCGCCATCATCGCCTCGCTGCCCGCCTCGATCTTGCGGCGCAGCGCGCCCGCGTCGGGCATGAAGCGTTCGGCGAAGTGACGCGCGGTGACCAGCTTGGCCTCCATGAACGCCTTGTTGCCGCGCCCCTCGACCAGCGCCTTTTGCGCTGCTTCGGCCATCATCAGCCACATCGACCCGAGCGCGACGATACCCATGATGTGCATATAATGATGCGCGCCGGCGCCGACATTGTTCGGGTTGGCCATGCCGTTCGCCATGAACCACATCGTCGCGGCCTTGAGTTCGCCATTGGCCTTTTCAAGGCGTTCGGCGAAATCGGCGAGCTCGGGCACGTCCTTCGCCCGCGCGCATTCGCCGTCGACCACCGCGAACAGCGCCTGCACCGCACGCCCGCCGTTCTGCGCCAGCTTGCGCCCGACCAGGTCCATCGCCTGCACGCCGTTGGCGCCTTCGTAGATCATCGTGATGCGGGCATCGCGGACATATTGCGACATGCCCGTTTCCTCGATGTAGCCGTGCCCGCCGAATACCTGCTGCGCGTTTGTCGCGACCTCATAGCCCTTGTCGGTGCCATAGCCCTTGATCACGGGGGTGAGCAGGCTGACGAGGTCGTCGGCCTGTTGGCGTTCCGCCTCGGTCTCGGCGACATGCGCCAGATCGACCTGGAGCGCGCCCCACAGGCACAGCGCCCGCAGCCCCTCGACCGTCGCCTTGCCGTCCATCAGCATGCGGCGCACATCGGGGTGGACGAACAGCGGATCGGCCTTTTCCTGCGGGTCCTGCGGGCCGGTGAGCGCGCGGCCCTGGCGACGGTCCTGCGCATATTGCACCGCGTTCTGGAACGCGATCTCGGCCTGCCCCAGCCCCTGGATGCCGACGCCGAGCCGCGCGGCGTTCATCATCACGAACATCGCAGCGAGCCCCTTATTCTCCTCGCCGACCATCCAGCCGGTCGCGCCGTCGTAATTCATCACGCAGGTCGAATTGGCGTGGATGCCCATCTTGTGCTCGATCGACCCGCACAGCAGCGTGTTATGATCGCCCAGCGAGCCGTCGTCTTTGACCAGATATTTGGGCACGATGAACAGCGAAATGCCCTTGACGCTGTCGGGCGCATCGGGGGTCTTCGCCAGCACGAGGTGGATGATATTGTCGGTCAGGTCGTGCTCGCCCGACGAGATGAAGATCTTGGTGCCGGTGATCGCATGGCTGCCGTCGCCATTGGGCACCGCGCGGGTGCGGATCAGGCCGAGGTCGGTGCCGCAGTGCGGCTCGGTCAGGTTCATCGTCCCGCCCCACTCGCCGGAAATCATCCTGGGGACATAGATGGCCTTCTGCTCGTCCGATCCCTTGACGAGGATCGCGGCGACCGCGGCCTGGGTCAGACCGGGGTACATAGCGAACGCCTGATTGGCCGCCATGCGATATTCCTCGACCGGGAAACCAACGACGTGCGGCAGTCCCTGTCCGCCGAACTCTTCGGGCTGGGTCAGCAGCGTCCAGCCGGCGTCGCAATAGGCCTTATACGCCTCCTTGAAACCCGCCGGGGTGGTGACGCTGCCGTCTTCGTGGCGCGTACAGCCTTCAAGGTCGCCCGACAGGTTGATCGGGAACAGCACCTCTTCGCAGAACTTGCCCGCCTCGGTCAGCACCGCCTCGACCATGTCGGGGCTCGCATTGGCAAAGCCCGGCAAATTGGCGTAGCGCTCGATCCCGAGCACTTCGTTGATCAGGAACAGCGTGTCTTGGACGGGGGCGCGATAGACGGGCATGCGAATTCTCTCTGCAAAACAGGGGTTGGTATCATGTCTTGCCCGGGGAGGCTGGATTGTCGAGCGTCAGTTCGCCTTTTGGCGCGCGTCGACCTTTTTCACCATGTCGATGAAGCGTGACAGTTCATCGACGGCGCTGTCGATGTCGTCCCGCTGGCTGCGGAGCAACGCGATGCGCTCCTGGCATTTTTCGATCGTCACCTGGCGCTGGGTCTTGCGGTCGTCGCCGACGTCGTAAAGGTCGATCATCTCGCGAATGTCGGCGAGGCTGAAACCGGTGCGCTTGGCGCGCAGGATCCAGGCAAGCCGCGCCCGGTCGCGCTTCGAATAGATGCGCGACAATCCCTTGCGCGACGGGCTGATCAGCCCCTCATCCTCATAGAAGCGCAGCGCACGCGCGGTGACGCTGAACTCCGACGACAGGTCGGTGATGCTGAACTGTTCGCGGCCGAGGTGATCGGGCGTATCGATGTGGGCGTGGCCGTAGTCGTCGGTCATCGGAGGAGAATAGTTTCCGTTGACGTGAACGTCAAGGCTGGCGGAGCGGAGGGAAACCGGTGGATCAGGCGCCGCACGGCATGGTCATATTGCCGCGCTTGTCCTTCATCTGCAAGCGTCTTGCATCGCCCTCCGCCCAGCTCGCACGCGGCAGGCGCAGACCCGACAACGACGCGCGTTCAGGGCAGAGCTTGTCGCACTGCGACGGCAGCCCGCCGGGCAGTTGCAGCTCATCCTCTTCCTCGCGAACCAATGCGCTGCAGCCCTCGGCGCCGGCGAAATCGAGCCGCCAGCCTTCGCCGTCGCGAACGATACGCCCGCTCGCCTCGCACGACAGGCCCGGGCCGAAGGCGGCGGTGACGGCGAAGCGCCAGCGGTCGGCGCCGTCGGGGACGACGCACATCGCGTCGCGGCCCAGATCGTGGCGTCGCTCGAACACCCCGGTCAGGTCGGTCGCCTCGGGCCGGACGATGCCGCGCTCGCGCGCCGCGATCTCGAGCGGATTGCCGCTGTCGGCGCTCTCGGTCGCCTCGGGCGCGGGCCGCCCGCAGGCCGCGAGCAGCAGCAACAGCGCGCAGCCGAACTTACGCATCGTCGTCGAGGAAGGTCAGCCGGCCATCGCTCTCGACGCGGCGATAAAAGCAGGATCGCCGCCCGGTGTGACAAGCCGGCCCCGCGGGGGTGACGCGGAGCAACAGCGCGTCCTGATCGCAATCGACGCGCATTTCGACGAGCGTCAGCCCATTCCCGGATGTTTCTCCCTTGCGCCACAAGGCCTTACGCGATCGCGACCAGAAATGCGCCTGCCCTGTCTCTTGCGTCAGCCGGATCGCGTCATCGTTCATATGCGCCACCATCAGCAAAATCCCGCTATCGGCATCGGTGACGATCGCCGTCACCAGTCCGGCGGAATCAAAACGCGGGTCGAAGCGGTCGGTGGCATCACGGATATCGGTCATGAAAGGCGCTTTAGAGCAGGACAAATGCAACTGTCACGCAAGAGTCCAAATTGGGGGGGCGACAATTGCGATTCCCCTCCCTATATGCGCCGCAGTCACTGCCCCGCACAGCTGGACAAAAATGCTCACCACACACCCGTTCGATGACGACAAGCTCCGTGAGGAGTGTGGCGTCTTTGGTATTCACGGCGCCGAAAGCGCGGCCGCAGTCGTCGCGCTGGGCCTCCACGCGCTCCAGCATCGCGGCCAGGAGGCCGCGGGCATCACCGGCTTCGACGGCAGGGAGTTCCATACCCACCGCGCGATGGGCCATGTCGCGGGCAATTTCGACCGCGACGACATCATGCGCCAGCTCGCCGGCGCCTCGGCGGTCGGCCATGTCCGCTATTCGACGACCGGCGAAACCGCGCTGCGCAACGTCCAGCCGCTCTACGCCGACCTGTCGACCGGCGGTTTTGCCGTCGCGCACAACGGCAATATTTCCAACGCGACGGCGCTGAAGAAGATTCTCGTCCGCCGCGGTTCGATCTTCCAGTCGACCAGCGATACCGAGGTGATCATCCACCTCGTCGCGACGTCGAACTACCGCACCCTGCTCGACCGCTTCATCGACGCGCTGAAACAGGTCGAAGGCGCCTATTCGCTGATCTGCCTGACCGCCGAGGGCATGATCGGCTGCCGCGACCCGCTCGGCATCCGCCCGCTGGTCATCGGCAAGCTCGGCGATGCCTTCATCCTCGCGTCGGAAACCGTGGCGCTCGATGTCGTCGGCGCCGATTTCGTGCGCTCGGTCGACCCCGGCGAACTGGTGATCATCCGCGACGGCGAACTCACCTCGCACCGCCCCTTCGCCGAACGCCCGGCGCGCCCGTGCATCTTCGAATATGTCTATTTCTCGCGTCCCGATTCGATCGTCGACGGGACGAGCGTCTATTCGGTGCGCAAGGCGATCGGCGCCGAACTGGCGCGCGAAAATCCGGTCGAGGCCGACCTCGTCATCCCGGTTCCCGATTCGGGCACCCCGGCGGCGATCGGCTACGCGCAGGAATCGGGCATTCCGTTCGAACTCGGGATCATCCGCTCGCACTATGTCGGCCGCACCTTCATCCAGCCGGGCGACAAGGTCCGTCACCTCGGCGTCAAGCTGAAGCATAATGCGAACAAGGCGCTGATTGCCGGCAAGCGTGTGGTGCTGATCGACGATTCGATCGTGCGCGGCACGACGAGCCTCAAGATCGTGCAGATGATGCGCGATGCCGGCGCGACCGAGGTGCATATGCGCATCGCCAGCCCGCCGACCCAGCACAGCTGTTTCTATGGCGTCGACACCCCCGAGCGCGCCAAGCTGCTCGCGGCGCAGATGACCGTGGGGCAGATGGCGAATTTCATCAACGCCGACAGCCTGTCGTTCATCTCGATCGACGGCCTGTATCGCGCGCTCGGCGAGGCCGAACGCAGCGACCGCGCGCCGCAATATTGCGATGCCTGCTTTACAGGCGACTATCCGACCACGCTCACCGATTTCGACGAGCATGGATTGGAAGATCAATTTTCCCTGCTCGCCGAACGAGTTGTCTGACACCATGCATATTCAGTCTGAAGAATTGGCGGGCCAGGTCGCGCTCGTCACCGGGGCAAGCCGCGGCATCGGCGAAGCGATCGCCGAAGCGCTGGCGGCGCGCGGCGCGCATGTCGTCATCACCGCGCGCACCGCGGGCGGACTCGAAGAACTCGAAGACCGCATCCATGCCGCCGGAGGCAGCGCCACGATCGCGCCGCTCGACCTCACCGACGGTGACAGCATCGCCCGGCTGGCGAGTGCGATGGCCGAACGCTGGCAGAAGCTCGACATGCTGGTGCTCAACGCCGCGATGCTCGGCACGCTGACCCCGGTCGGCGCGATCGACGGCAAGGAATTCAACAAGCTGCTGACGCTCAACCTGATCGCACAGCAGGCGCTGATCGCCAATTTCGACCCTTTGCTGCGCCGCGCCGCCAGCGGCCGCGTCCTCGCGCTGTCGAGCAGCGTGGCGCGCGAACCGCGCGCCTATTGGGGCGCCTATGCCGCGACCAAGGCGGCGCTCGAAACGTTGATCACCAGCTATGGCGCCGAGATGCGCAATATCTCAACCGTGCGCACCGCGATCCTCGACCCCGGGGGCACCCGCACCCAGATGCGCGCGCGCGCCTATCCCGGCGAAGACCCGCAGAGCATCAAAGACCCCGCCGCGGTCGGCGCCTTTGTCGCGCGATTGATGATCGACGGCTTCGACAGCACCGCCTTTCATGCGCTGCCCAAGGTGATGGCGGAGGCTTAACGCGATATTTGCTTTCGCGACCTAGGATGTCCGTTCGATACGGGTTTTCATGAAGGTTTCGGGAATGACCAGCGGACTTATTCGATCGGCGATTGCAACGATCGTCGGCATCGTCGTGGCGTTCGGCCTCATCCTGCTCTTCCAATATGCCAGCGCGAGCCTGTTTCCCGCCGGCTATGACACAGCGGTCTATGATGTTTCCGCCGAGGAAATCGAGGCGCCGCTTGGCACGACGATCGCGCTGATCATCGGTTGGTTCGTCGGCACCTTCGCCGGCGGATGGCTCGCCATGCGGGTGTCGGCAGGCACTGGCGCCGGCTGGATCGTCGCCGGCGCGGTGATGGGCGCGGCCATCTACCGTGCCTCTTCGCCCGTCGACGAATGGTGGATTTTTGCCCTGGCCGTACTCGTCCCCGCCGCCGCGGCCTGGCTTGCGCAGCGCGCGACGGGCTTCGCGACCCCGGCTACGGCTTGACCGCGGCGTCCTTGTCGACGGCCGCCTGCACCGTCTTGTAAAATGCCTCGCGCGCCGCGCCGACGCCCTCGGGATCGGTCGCGGTCGGCCAGTTGCCGTTCGACGCGATCACCAGCTTGCGCTTGGGATCGATGAAGATCCCCTGCCCGAAGATGCCCTGCGCGGCGAAGCTGCCGTCGTCATTGGTCCACCATTGATAGCCATAGCCGCGGCCCGGGATGTCGATGCCCGTCTGTTTGGTCGTGGCCGACGCGATCCAGTCGTCGGGCAGGACCTTCTGCCCGCCCGCAACGCCGCCGTTCAGGATGAACTGGCCGAAACGTGCATAGTCCTTGAGGCTCGCCGACATGCAGCAGCCGCTGATCTCATGCCCCGTCGGCCCG
Source organism: Sphingopyxis sp. GW821-FHT02C12 (assembly GCF_059421785.1). Taxonomy (NCBI): domain Bacteria; kingdom Pseudomonadati; phylum Pseudomonadota; class Alphaproteobacteria; order Sphingomonadales; family Sphingopyxidaceae; genus Sphingopyxis; species Sphingopyxis sp. GW821-FHT02C12. The sequence continues at coordinate 3,173,454 of NZ_JBWKVQ010000001.1, read as the reverse complement.
AGCATCCACACCGCATTCTGCTCCATGCCGAACGGCTTCCAGACCTTCTCCGACAGATAGGCGGACAGCGTCTTGCCCGTCGCGCTCGACACCAGCACCCCGATCAGATTGGTCTCGCCGGTCTTGTACACCCACTTCGACCCCGCAGGCGCTTCACGCGGCAAGGTCTTCATATAGCTGACGGTGATGTCTTCTCCCGCCACCGGTTTTTGCAGGTTGAACTGCGCCACATCGGATTTGGGATCGGTATAATCCTCATTCCATTTGACGCCCGAAGTCATCGTAAGCAGCTGCTTCACCGAGACATCGTCATAGGCCGAGCCCTTGAGCCCGGGGATATAGACGGTGACCTTGTCGTCGAGGCTCTTGATATAGCCGTCCTTCACCGCAGCACCGACCAGCGTCGAGGTGAAGCTCTTGGCGACCGAAAAGCTCGTCCAACGGCCCGCGGCGCTATAGCCGAGCGCATATTTTTCGAGCCTGATCTTACCGTCCTGGACAATGATCAGCCCGGCATTGCGCTGCTTGCCCATATAGGCATCGACATCGGCCCCGATATCGAGCGGCTTGCCCTGCGGCAAGGGATAGACCGGCCCTCCGGCTTCAACGGTGTTGACCACCACCTTGGGCACCGTCTCCATCGTGCGAAAAGCGGCGTCGCGTTGATCCTGGGTCCAGAACAGCACATTCAAATCCTTCGGCAGGTTGTCGGTTTTCGTGGGTGCGGGGGATGTGCATCCCGCCGTCGCGCACAGCAGCGCCGCCGCCATAAGCCTTCGCATGTATCGTCTCCCCCTGCTTGTTTTCAGGCTGTTTTTTCAAGCGTGACCTGGGCGACGTCGATGCCGCCGCCGCGAAAACCGCCCTCGCAATATTGCAGATAATAGCGCCAGAGCCGGATGAACCGCTCGTCGAACCCTGCGGGCAATTGCTGGCTCGCCACCGCCGCGTCGAAGCGTTCACGCCAGCTTCGCAGCGTCTCGGCATAGTCGGGTCCGAACCGTCGCACATCGCGCCAGGCAAGCCCGCGTTCCTCGGCAAGCTTACGGAAGCGGCTTTCGGATATCAGGCAGCCGCCTGGAAAGACATAGGCCTGGATGAAGTCGCTGCTCGCGGCATAACGCTCGAACAGGGCGTCGTTGATCAGGATATACTGGATCGCGGCGCGGCCACCGGGCCGCAACAGCCGCGCGACGGTGTCGAGATAGGCGGGCCAATAGGCCTGCCCGACCGCCTCGACCATCTCGACGCTCGCGATCGCATCATAGGGGCCCTGCGCATCGCGATAATCGCATAATTCGATCGCACTGCGTCCCGACAGGTCGACCTCGGAGAGCCGCGCATCGGCGATCTCCGCCTGCGCCGGCGAAAGGGTGATCCCGGTGTAGATCACATCGTGGCGTTCGACCGCCCGTTCGGCAAGCGCGCCCCAGCCGCAGCCGATTTCGAGCAGCCGGCTACCCGACCGCAGGTCGAGCCGGTCGAGGATCGCGTCGAGCTTTTCGACCTGCGCCTCCTCCAGCGATTGCGCCGCTTCCGCAAACAGCGCACTCGAATAGTTCATGCCAGTGTCGAGCCACAAGCGATAGAAATCATTGCCCAAATCGTAGTGAGCATGGATGTTGCGCTTGGCGCCGCGGCGGCTGTTGCGGTTGAGGAAATGCGCCGTGAGATTGAGCCAGCGCCACGGTCCGCGCGATCGTGCGGCATTGCCCAACGTCTCGCCATTGCGCATGAACAGGTCGAACAGCGGCACCGGGTCGGGCGAAGACCATTCGCCCTTGTCCCAGGCGCGGTACCAGCCCACCGATCCCGACAGCGCGAGGCGGACGAGGGCCGCCCAGCTGTGGACATGCACCACCGCGACCGGCCCGCGGCCTCGCCCCCCGAGAATGCGAATGCTGCCATCGGGGAGATGGGCTTCGAGCGTGCCCTGTTCGAGTCCGGCGTCGATCTTGTCGAGACGGCCATGGAAAAAGGCGGCGGGCGCTCGCGCCATCATCGAGGCGATCAGCCCGCCCGACCGAAAGGCGCGATCCGCCCGCAGCAACCGTCGGCCCCGCCCCGTCCTGACATGCGTGTTCATAGGGTCATCACTGCCGCAAAGCGGCGCGGCTGACAATCAATTGTCGTGCGCCTTCATGACGTCATACGCCGCAAGCGCCCGGGCCCGCGCCTCGCGATGCCCGATGAGCTTGGCGGGATAGCCCACCGGCCGTACCCCATGTTCATCCGGGTCATGTACGTGATGTGCGTGAAGATCGAGCAATTCCGGCACCCATTCGCGAATATAGTCCGCCGCATCGAACTTCTCCGACTGCGTCAACGGCGCCATGATGCGCGGAAACATGTTCGAATCGATACCGGTGCCGGCGGTCCACTGCCAGTTGACGCTGTTGTTCCCGTAATCCGCGTCGACCAGCGTGTCCCAGAACCATTGCTCGCCGAGCCGCCAGTCGATCAGCAGATGCTTGATCAGGAAACTCGCCGCGATCATCCGCACCCGGTTGTGCATCCAGCCGGTCGCCCAGAGCTGGCGCATCCCGGCATCGACGATCGGATAGCCGGTGCGGCCCTGTTGCCAGGCTTTGAGGTCGGTGTCGGCCGCCTTGCCGGTGCGCCAAGGGAAGGCGTCGAAGGCTTCGCGGGCGTTACAACCGCCGTAATCGGGATATTGCAGGATGACATTCTGCGCATAATCGCGCCAGCCGACCTCACTGAGAAACACGTCGACCGATCCGCCCGCATCGGCGAGCCGATGCCAGACATGGGCGGGCGAGACTTCGCCGAAGTGCAGGTGCGGCGAGAGACGCGAACTGCCCTCTTCGGACGGCAAGTTGCGGCGGCGGTCGTAATCGGCGGCTTCGTCGATGAAATCGGCGACGCGGGTGCGGGCGCCCTCCTCGCCGGGCGTCCATTCGTTGCCGAACCCCGTCGCCCAGTCGGGCTTGGTAGGGAGGAGGTTCCAGTCGGCGAGTCTGTCGGAGGCCGGCCACTTCGGCGGTGCGGCGATCTCGCTCGGGCGGTTCGCCGGCGCTGGCGGCGGCATGCGTTCTTTGAGCGCCCGCCAGAAGGGGGTGTAGATCTTGTAGAGGTTGCCGGTGCCGGTCGTTACCGATCCCGGCGGGGCGAGATAATTGCCGTCGTGGCAGACCAGGTCGAGGCTCTTGGCGACGGCGCGCTCGGCGTTCCGCCACCAGGGTTCATAGTGATGCAGGCAATGGACCTGCCCTGCCCCGCATTCCTCGGCGATTTGAGCGAGTTGCTCGTCGCACTTGCCGCGGCGCAGGATCAGCCGCGAGCCCTCTTCGCGCAAGGCGGCATCGAGGCTGGCAAGACTGTGGTGCAGCCACCAGCGCGAGGCGCCGCCCATCGCGCGGTGTTTCGGCGTTTCGTCGTCGAGGATATAGACCGGGATTACCGGCCCCGCCGCCGCGGCGGCGAGCAGCGCCGCCTGATCGGACAGGCGAAGGTCGCGGCGAAACCAGACGATCGAGGGTGCGGTCAGGGCGTGGGTTCCGGCTTGGGGTCGACGATGACTTGAAACTGCCCGCGGCTGAGGCGGTTCCCGAAGCGCTGGTCGGACAGGACCAACCGGCCCTTTGTGTCGAACTTCGCAACCGGCATCCGCGACCAGAACAGGAAGGCCTGCGCCACCGGGCTGGTTTCAACGAGCGGTGCGACGCGCGGGTCGTCCATGCCGGTCGGCATGCCGGTGATATCAACATCGCCCCCCGCGCCGATGTCGAAACTGGCGCTGCCGTAACGCTCACCGCTGCGCCAGAAGACGTCGCGTTTCCAGAACATCAGCGGCGGCGGGCTGGCGACGACGAGCGCGTCGTCATGTCCGCCGCCGCGCAAGACCGCGCCGATCTCGCGCTCGGCGGTGCCGGTGATCAGGCCGTTGAACAGGATATAGCCGCAGACCGCGGTGAAACCGACCCAGGCCGGACGCGTCCAAGCCGCGACCTTCGCGCGCTCGCGGCGGAGTGAGAGCCAGATCGACAGGCCGAGCGCGATCCATATCCACAGGTCGATGATGAAGATGCTGTCGCCGTAGAACCAGCGGTGGCTGAACGGTTCGAGGAGGCGGATGCCGTAATTGTTGAGCCAGTCGAGCGCGGGATGGCTGAGGCAGCCGACATAGGCGAGCGCGAGCAGCCAGCCCTTGTGGATCGGCAGGCGGTTTTCGGGGCGCTTGCCGCGTTTGGTCTGCCAGCGGTCGAAGCCGATCATTGCGGCCCAGAGCAGTATGGGGAGCAGGACGAGCGCGATCGGGCCGTGGGTGATGCCGCGGCGCATCGACAGCGAAAGCTGGCCGTAGATTGTGCAGGCGGCGTCGATATCGGGCAGGTTCGCCGCGATGATGAGCGTCGGCATCGCGAGGCCGGTCTTTTTCTTGAGCCCCATCTGGCCGAGCACGGCACCGACGAGGCTGTGGGTCAGGTTGTCCATAGATCCTATAGACCCGACCCACAGCGTTATCGCAATGCGTTAAAGATCAGGCCCGCCCTCGGTCACCGTCCAGGTCTGCCCCTTCTTGAGCAGGCTTTGCAAGTCGGCGGTCTTGCCTTCGGCGGCGGCCTTATTCTGGCGCCAGACGTCGGCTTCGAAGGTCGGGCGCGGGTCGTCGTAGAGGACGCCGAGGGCCATCGGGAATTCGCCGAAGCGCATTTCGACGAGCATGTGCGCGACGCTGCGGTTGGTGACGTCATGGACGATCACACCCGCCGCCTGCCAGTCGCCATCGACCACGTCGACGACCTTCAGATGCAGAGCTTCGCTGTCGAGCGCGATGCCCTTCGTGCCCTTTGCAAAGACCATCGGTTCGCCATTTTCGAGCCAGAGCTGGCGATCCTCGGCGCCCTTGGGGGCGGCGAAATCCTCGAACACGTCCTTGTTGTAGACGATGCAATTCTGGAAGATTTCGATGAAGGCGGCGCCCTTGTGGGCATGGGCGGCTTTCAGAACCTCAGGCAGCTTTTTCGACACGTCGAAACCGCGCGCGACGAAGCGCGAACCGGCGCCGAGCGCGAAGGCGGCGGGCTGGGCCGGACGATCGACCGAACCATAAGGCGTCGAGGGACTGGAGGTGCCGACACGGCTGGTCGGCGAATATTGGCCCTTGGTGAGGCCATAAATCTCGTTGTTGAACAGCATGATCTGGCAATCGAGATTGCGACGGATCAGGTGCATCGTGTGGTTGCCGCCGATCGACAGCCCGTCGCCGTCGCCGGTGACGATCCAGATGTCGAGGCCCGGATTGGCGAGCTTCAGCCCCGTCGCGAACGCCGGCGCGCGGCCATGGATCGTGTGGAAGCCATAGGTTTCCATATAATAGGGGAAACGCGACGAGCAGCCGATGCCGCTGATGAACACGGTGTTTTCGGGCGTCGTGCCGATTTCGGGCATGGTGCGCTGCACCGCCTTCAGAATCGCATAGTCGCCGCAGCCGGGGCACCAGCGGACTTCCTGATCGGTTTCCCAATCCTTGAGCGTCGTGGTGCGGGCGATGGTGGTCATCTCGTTCATCAGAGGGCTCCCTCGATCGCGGCTTCGATTTCGGCGATGGTGAAGGGCTGGCCCGACACCTTGTTCACCGGCTTCGCGTCGACCAGATACTGGTCGCGCAGCACGGTCTTGAGTTGGCCGGTGTTCATCTCGGGCACGATCACCTTGTCATAGCTTTTGAGCAACTCGCCAAGGTTGGCGGGCAGCGGCCAGATGTGGCGGATATGGATGTGGCTGACGTCGGCCCCCTCGGCGCGCTTGCGGCGCACCGCCTGGTGGATCGGGCCGAAGGTCGAGCCCCAGCCGACGACCGCGAGCTTGCCGCCCTCGGCGCCGAGTTCGACGACCTGATCGGGCACCTTGATGCCGTCGATCTTGTCCTTGCGGATGTCGGTCATCGCCTGATGGTTCGACGCCTCGTAATTGATGTGGCCGGTGTCGAGTTCCTTCTCGATCCCGCCGATGCGGTGGAGCAGGCCGGGGGTGCCGGGCTTGACCCACGGGCGCTTGAGTTTTTCATCGCGGCCATAGGGCTTGAACCCGCCTTCGGGCACTTCGGTGAGGAATTCGACCGGGAACGCCTCGTAGGTGGTGAGATCGGGGACCGCCCAGGGTTCGGCGGCGTTGGCGATATAGCCGTCGGTGAGCAGCATCACCGGGGTCATATATTGCACCGCGATGCGCACCGCCTCGATCGCGCAGTCGAACGCGTCGCCGGGCGAGCGCGCGGCGATGACAGGCAGCGGCGCGTCGCCGTTGCGGCCGTAGACCGCCTGATACAGATCCGACTGCTCGGTCTTGGTTGGCAGGCCGGTCGAGGGACCACCGCGCTGCGAATTGACGATGACGAGCGGCAGTTCGGTCATGATCGCGAGGCCCATCGCCTCGCCCTTGAGCGCGATGCCCGGGCCCGACGAGCTGGTCACACCGAGCGAGCCACCATAGCTGGCGCCGATCGCCGAACAGATCGCCGCGATTTCGTCCTCGGCCTGGAAGGTCGTGACGTCATATTCCTTGAGCCGCGAGAGGTGATGCAGGATCGCCGACGCGGGGGTGATCGGATAGCCGCCGAAAAACATCGGCAGCTTCGCGAGTTGCGCCCCCGCGACGAGCCCGAGCGCGATGCCCTCGGCCCCCGTCAGCGTGCGGTAGAGGCCGGGCGCGACCGGCGCGGGATCGACATGGTGCTGGATGAGCGGTCCCGCGAGTTCGGCGGTCTCGCCATAAGCGTGGCCAGCGTTCAGCGCGGCGACGTTGGCGGCGGCGAGATTCGGGTCCTTGGCGAATTTTCCGTTGAGCCAGTCGATCAGCGGCTGGCGCTCACGGTCGAACATCCAGAGCGCGAGCCCCAGCGTCCACATATTCTTGCAGCGCAGCGCTTCCTTGTTGCCGAGGCCGAACGGCTTGACCGCGTCCATGGTGAGCCGGCTGATGTTGAGCTTGAGCAACTGCCATTTGGCGAGGCTGCCGTCGTCGAGCGGGTTGGCGTCATATTTCGCCTTGGCGAGGTTGCGGTCGTTGAACTCGCCCTCGTCGGCGATGATCAACCCGCCCGGCTTGAGCGACGGCACATTGGTCTTGAGCGCCGCGGGATTCATCGCGACGAGCACGTCGGGCGCGTCGCCCGCGGTGTCGATCGCCGAAGACCCGAAATTGATCTGGAACGCCGACACGCCGAACAGCGTGCCCTGCGGCGCGCGGATCTCGGCGGGGAAGTCGGGGAAGGTCGCGAAGTCGTTGCCCGCGAGCGCCGACGACAGGGTGAACTGGCCACCCGTCAACTGCATCCCGTCGCCGCTGTCGCCGGCAAATCGAACCACCACTGCATCGGAAAGGGGGGACTGCCGATTGTCGGCTCGGTCCTCTACCGCACTCGCCATTTTCTATCTCTGCCTTTGAATCTTGCGAACCTGTGACATTGGCCTAGGCCCGTCGGCGGCAAGCCGCAATTCAGAAAAAATTGTGCGCTGCAAAGCGAATGCGCGCCATAGGCGACGAGATCGGTTGCCAATTGCCATTGAATTATCGGCCGCGATGCCGAATAGCTGCGCCGACAACATAAGCGAGGGACGAACAGGATGACCGACGGCACCACCCATTTTACGCGCCCCGATGTGGCGGCCTTTCTTGCCTTCCTGAATGCACAGGAAGGCCCGAAGATGGAGGAGATGCCCGCCGAGGGCGCTCGCGAAATGTTCCGGGTGATGACGCAAATGGCCGACAGCCCGCGCGGCGAGATCGCCAAGGTCGAGGACCGCAGCATCCCCGGCCCGGCGGGCGACATTCCGATCCGGCTCTATGACAGCCGACCGGATCGCGAGACGGGTCCGGTGCTGGTCTTCTATCATGGCGGCGGCTGGGTGATCGGCGACCTCGACACGCACGATGGCTGGTGCGCCGAGGCGGCGCGCCAGCTCGACATGCCGGTGATCGCGGTCGATTACCGGCTGGCGCCCGAACATCCCTTCCCTGCCGCGCCCGAGGATTGCGAGGCGGCGACGCGCTGGGTCGCCGACAATATCCCCTGCACCGGGCTGGTGCTGGCGGGCGAAAGCGCGGGCGGCAATCTGACCATCGCGACCGCGCTGACGCTGCGCGACAAGCCGGCGTCGAAGCCGGTGGTCGCGATTCACCCCATCTATCCCGCGGTGACCACCCACGACGACTGGCAAAGCTACCGCGATTTCGGCGAGGGCCATTTGCTGACCCAAGGCAGCATGACCTGGTTCAGCGATCAATATGCCGCCGACCCCGCCGACTATCGCGCGTCTCCGCTCGATTTCCCGGCCGAGGGCCTGCCCCCGACGCTGCTGGTCACCGCCGGACTCGATCCGCTGCGCGACCAGGGCCGCGCCTATGCCGCCAAGCTGGTCGAAGCGGGGGTGACGACGGTTTACCGCGAGGGCGCCGGCACGATCCACGGCTATATCAACCTGTCGCAAGGCATTCCGAGCGCCAAGGACGACATCAAGGGGGCGCTGACCATGCTCAAGGCGATGGTCGCCGAAGCGACCGCGACGGCATGAACGACCATAGCAGCCTGCCCTATCGCCCCTGCGCCGGGGTGATGCTGGCCAATCGCGACGGGCGCGTCTTCGTCGGGCAGCGGCTCGATACGACAAGCGAGGCGTGGCAGATGCCACAGGGCGGGATCGACCCCGGCGAGGACGCCGAGATGGCGGCGATCCGCGAACTCGGCGAGGAAACCGGGGTGCATGGCGGGCTGGTCGAGATCATCGCACGCAGCCGCGAGGAATATTTCTATGACCTGCCCGATCATCTGATCGGCAAGATGTGGGGCGGCAAATATCGCGGCCAGCGCCAGCACTGGTTCCTGATGCGCTTCATGGGCGAGGACAGCGACATCAATATCGCGACCGAGCATCAGGAGTTTCGTGCCTGGCGCTGGTCCGACCTGAACGAGATCGAGAAATTGATCGTGTCGTTCAAGCGCGCGCTCTACCGCTCGCTGGTCGAGGAGTTCGGGCCGCTGGTCTGATCGCGGAGCGCCAACGCGGTGCGGAAGACATCGGCGAACATCGCCGCGGTCAGGCGCCCGGTGTTCGTGTTGTAGCGCGAGCAGTGATAGCTATCGAGTAGGTGCCGGCCATCGGGGAGCGCATGAACGGCGCCGTGGGCGAAGGGATAGGCGGCGAGCCGCCCGCCGAATGACCGGACGACCGCGTCATGCGCGATCTTGCCCAGCGCGACGATCACGCGGACGTCGGGCAGCGCCGCCATTTGCGTTTCGAAAAAAGGCCGGCAGGCGGCAATCTCCTGCGGGGTCGGCTTGTTTTGCGGCGGCAGGCATTTGACGCTGTTGACGATGATCGCGCCGTCGAGCGTCAATCCGTCGTCGATGCGGGCGTTATAGCGGCCGCGGCTGAGGCCGAACTCGGCAAGCGTCGCGAACAAGAGGTCGCCGGCATAATCGCCGGTGAAGGGCCGTCCGGTGCGGTTGGCGCCATGCTTGCCCGGGGCGAGGCCGGCGAGCGCGAGCCAGGCGCCGGGATCGCCAAAGGCATGAACGGGGGCGTTCCACCACTCGGGATATTCGGCGCGGCACGCGGCCCGGAACGCCACCAGCCGCGGGCATCGAGGGCAGTCGCGCGGCGGTTCGGTGCCGGGCAAAGGGCTTACAATCTCCACCCGCCTGCGATAGGCGCAAGCCTGTGAGCAAAGCAACGCCATCCCGCGTCCCCTTGGCCCTCTATGCGATCGGCCTCGGCTCGAACCGCCGCCATGCGCGGTTCGGCGACCCGCGCGCGGTGCTGATGGCGGCGCTCGCCGCACTCGAAAGCGACGACATCGAACCCGTCGACGCCAGCCCTATCATCGCCAGCGAGCCGATCGGCCCATCGCGGCGCCGCTATGCCAATGCCGTCGCGCTCGTCGCCTCGCCGCTTTCCCCGTCCGAGATGCTCGGACGACTGCAGGCGATCGAGGGCGCATTCGGCCGCCGTACCGGCCAGCGCTGGAGCGCGCGCACGCTCGATCTCGACATATTGCTCTGGTCGGGCGGCACTTGGGCCGACCGCGATCTGACGATCCCGCACCCGGCGATGGCGAGCCGCGCTTTCGTCCTCGGCCCGCTGCGCGCGATCGCGCCCGACTGGCAGCATCCGCTGCTCGGTCGCAGCGTCCGCCAGCTCGCGGCGAAACTGGTGCGGGCAAAGCCGGTTGACCGGAACGCATCGGCGCACTAGGGCGACGGCTCACTTCGCGGGCGACCTTTTCGAGGCACCGCGATGGGCCCTTAGCTCAGTCGGTAGAGCAACTGACTTTTAATCAGTAGGTCGCTGGTTCGAACCCAGCAGGGCTCACCATATCCCGTCTCGGCCAGCGAACCAGCGAGTCTCGGGCGGTCCAATCGTCAGGCCGATCGACCTGGCAGGGCTCATCCCCTCCCCCACCGCTTCCGATTGCGCTTTCGGGTGCGTCACCCTATGCAGCCAGCTGAAAGCGGGGGTTATTCGGTCGATGGTTCGGATGCGGTTGCCCAAGAATTCCGAACTGGCCGATGCCCTTCGTTCGCTCCACGGGCCGTTGATGGTCGTCGGCGGGCTGAGCGCCTTCATCAACGTCCTCGCGCTCGCCAGTTCGATCTTTCTGATGATGGTCTATGACCGGGTGCTGCCGAGCGGCAGCGGGGCGACGCTGTTCGGGCTGTTCGTCCTGTTCGGCCTCGCCTTCGTCTTTCATGGCGTGCTCGACGTGTCGCGCGCGCAGATGCTCGTCGATATCGGGCGGGCGTTCGGCGACAAGCTGTCGCCGCGGGTCGAGCAGTTGCAGTGGCAGTTCGCCATCGCACCGCCGCCGGGCAGGCCGCGCCCAACGCAGGACCTCGACCATATTCGCGGTTTCATGTCGGGTTCGGGACCCGCCGCCTTCATCGACCTGCCGTGGGTGATCTTCTTTCTCGCGGTCCTGTTCCTGCTGCATCCGTGGCTGGGTGTCGCGACGCTGGCCGGCATCATCGTGCTCGCGCTGCTGACCTGGCACACCGAGCGGTCGATCGCGAAGAACATGACCCTGCTCGAACCGCTGCGTTATACGCGCGGGCAGGATCAGGAAATGAGCTTCCAGAATGCGGCGACGCTGAAGGGGCTGGGCATGACCGGAACCCTCTCGTCGCGGCTGCGGCAGAGCGACGGCGCCTATCAGGACGAAAGCAACCGCATCAGCCGGATCGTCGCCCGCGCGGGCGGAACCGGGCGCATCTTTCGCATCTTCCTGCAATCGGCGGTGCTCAGCGTCGGCGCGCTGCTGGTGATCGACGGCAAGGCGTCGGGCGGAATCATCTTCGCCAGCTCGATTCTCGCCGGCCGCGCGCTGGCGCCGATCGATCAGGCGATCGCGCAGTGGCGCGGCTTCGTCGCGGCCCGGCAAAGCTGGACCCGGCTCGACGAGATGCTCGGCAAACTTGCCGAAGAGACCGCAAAGCCCGTTCGCCTGCCGCGGCCGACGAAACAATTGCAGGTCGACCGGCTGACCCTCGTCCCCGCCGGCAGCGACCGGATCGCGATCGCCGACGTCAGTTTCGATGCGCAGGCGGGCGACGTCATCGGGGTGATCGGCCCGAGCGGATCGGGGAAATCTTCGCTGCTGCGCGGCCTTGCCGGGATATGGCCGCCGGTGCGCGGCGGCATTCGGCTCGACGGCGCGATGCTCGACCAGTGGGAGGGCGACGAACTCGGCAGCTATCTGGGTTATTTGCCGCAGGAAGTCGGCCTTTTGTCGGGCAGCGTCGCGGCGAATATCAGCCGCTTCTCGCCGACGGCGGGGTCGGACCAGATTTTGGCGGCGGCGCAGCAGGCCGGGGTCCACGACCTGGTGGTCTCGCTGCCCGGCGGCTATGAAACCGAAATCGGGTCGGGCGGGCATAATCTGTCGGCCGGCCAGCGCCAGCGCATCGCCCTCGCCCGCGCGCTCTATGGCGATCCGTTCCTGCTTTTGCTCGACGAGCCCAATTCCAACCTCGATCCCGAGGGCGAGGCGGCGCTGGCAGGAGCGATCAAGCGCGCGCAGGGTCGTGGTGCGATCACCCTGCTCGTCACCCACCAGACGCGCATTTTGAGTTCGACCAACAAGCTGCTGGTGCTTCGCGACGGCAAGGTCGCCGGATGGGGACCGCGCGACAAGGTTCTGGCGGCGCTCGCGCAGAGCGCGAAACAGGCGCCACGCGACGGCGGCCTGAAAGCCGTGAACTAGGCCGCGATGACCGACGCTCAGGACCAGCCAACAGGGACCCCCGCTGCCGCGGCAGTGAGTGTTTCGTCGCCCGACGTTACCGCCGCGCTGGCGACGCGGATGCGGCGCGCGCTGTGGTTGATGGTGGGGATTATCGCCGCGCTGCTGGCGATCTCGACGATCGTGCAGATCGACGGCGCGGTCGTCGGCAGCGGCGCGCTGTCGGCCGAATCGCGCGTGAAGACGATCGCGCATCCGACCGGCGGCATCCTGTCGCGCCTGCTCGTTCGGGACGGCGATCGTGTGCGCGCAAATGACATCGTGATGGAATTCGCGACCGACGTATCGGGACCGAGTTCCGAACTCAGCAACCAGTCGCTGGACCAGTTGCTGGCGCGGCAGGCGCGGCTCGATGCCGAACGATCGGGCCGTTCGCAGATGCGCTGGCCCGCGGGATATCCGCCGCCCGCCGATGACGAGGCGCGCGCCGCGCTGGCGCAGGAACGGCGATTGTTGCAACTGCGCCAGAGCGAGATGACCGGCAACCGCCGGCTGCTCGACGAGCGGATTTCGCAGTTCAACGAGCTCAGTCAAAGCTATCGCGTCCAGATCAATTCGGCGCGGCGACAGCTCGAAATCATCCAGCCCGAGCTGGCCGGGCTGCGGCAGCTATATGAAAAGCGGCTAGTCACGGTGAACCGGCTCAACCAGCTCGAACGCCAGGCGGTCGAACTCGAAGGGTCGATCGGCGCGCTCGAGGCGAACATCGCGCAGACCAACGCGCGCATCTCCGAAGTCCGTGAGCAAAAACTCACCATCGAGCAATCGCGCCGCGCCGAAGCCGGCGCCGAACTGGCCCAAGTCGACGCCGCGATCGCCGACCAGCGCATCCGTATCGCCGACGCCGACGACCGCTTTTCGCGCTCCGTCGTGCGGGCGCCGGCGGCGGGGGTGATCGAAAAGCTGGCCTTTACGACGATCGGCAGCGCGGTTCCCGGCGGCACCCCGATCGCGCAGATCGTGCCCGACAAGGATGCCCTGATCGTCGAAGCAAGCGTGCGGCCTTCGGATATCGACCAGTTGAAGGTCGGACAGCCGGCACGGATCATGTTCCCGACGCTCGAACAGAATGTCACGCCCGAACTCGCCGGCAAGCTCATCTATCTGGCCGCCGATGCCACCGACGACGGTCGGGGCGGCCCGCCCTTTTTCCGCATTCGCGTCGAATTGCCGGTCACGACCCGCAACATGCCGATCCATACCCAGCTTCGTGCGGGATTGCCGGCGGAGGTGTTCCTGCGCACCGGCAGCCGGTCGCTGATGTCCTATCTGCTGAAACCGCTGCTCGACCAGATCAACCACGCCTTTCGGCAGTGACGCCCGCAGGGTCGCCGGGCGCCACCCGACGACGACCGGATCAACCCGGGAAAGCGGGCGCCTTGCTGACCATTGCCGGCAACGGGCGGCCCATGACGCCGGTAAACCAGGTCGCAGCGTCAACGATGGCGGGCAGGTCCAGCCCCGTGGCCACGCCGCCGCGTTCGAGCAAATAGACGACGTCCTCGGTCGGGACATTGCCCGCGGCGCCCGGCGCGAAGGGGCAGCCGCCGAGCCCGCCGAGCGACGCATCGACGGTCGCGGCGCCTTCGGCAACCGCCGCCCAGACATTGGCGAGGCCGGTATTGCGGGTGTTGTGGAAATGGACACGAACGGGCAACCCGCTGACCGCTTCGCGGACGCGGCCGACCATGTCGGCGACCTGCGACGGCACCCCGACGCCGATCGTGTCGGCGAGCGCGATCTCGCGCGGCGCCGCATCGGCGGCGCGCTTGGCCATTTCAACGACGCGGTTGATCGCGATCTCGCCCTCGAACGGGCAGCCGAAGGCGGTGGCGATGGTGATCTGACCGCTGCGACCCGCGTCCTTGGCAAGCGCGACGATCTCCATCGCGGCGGCGAGCGATTCGTCGGACGTCTGGCCCTGATTGCGGATGCCGAAACTGTCGCTGGTTACGCACACCGCGCCGAGTTCGTCGATCCGGCCGGTCGCGACGGCGCGTTCGGCGCCGCGGCGGTTGAGGACGAGGCCGATGTAGGTGACATCGTCACGGTCGGGGAGCTGCGCCACCAATTCCTCCGCATCGGCCAGTTGCGGCACCTTTTTGGGATTGACGAAGCTCGTCACTTCGATGCGGCGCGCGCCGTAACCGATCGCGCGGTAGATCAGCGCGAGCTTGTCGGCGGTGGCGACCGCAAGTGCTTCATTTTGCAGGCCGTCGCGGGGGCCGACTTCGACGATTTCGATGCTGGTTTGCTTCACGATTTTGCCTATCTTCGCGCATATCCGAGATTGCAGTTGATAATTGCATAGCATTCTAAGTATATCATGGCCACAGGGATTGAGGATGTCGGGCCGCGCGCGGTCCCCTTCCTAGGCTAAAGAGACGCCCGAAGGGAATGATATGACGGAAGCGAGCAGCGGGGGAGCGCTGGAAGGGTTGAAGGTCGTCGAAATGGGGCAGCTGATCGCCGGCCCCTTTTGCGGCCAGTTGCTCGGCGACATGGGCGCCGAGATCGTCAAGCTGGAGCCGCCGGTCGGCGGCGACCAGATGCGCAACTGGGGCCAGGGTGACAAACCGAGCTGGTGGCGCGTCATCGCGCGCAACAAATATTCGGTCGCGGTCGACCTGCGCAGCGAAGAAGGCCAGGCCCTCGCGCGCGAGCTGATCGCCAAGGCCGACATATTGATCGAGAATTTCCGGCCCGGCACGCTCGAGAAATGGAACCTCGACCCGCAGGAGCTGCGCAAGACCAACCCCGGGCTGATCGTCGTGCGCGTGTCGGGCTACGGCCAGACCGGCCCCTATTCGTCGCGCGCCGGCTTTGGCGGCATCGGCGAGGCGATGGGCGGGTGGCGCGGCATCGTCGGTTATCCCGACCTGCCCCCCGCGCGCATGGGGGTGTCGATCGGCGATACCCTCGCCGCCACTTACGGCTGCATGGGCGCGCTCGCCGCGCTGCATCATCGCAGCAAGACCGGTGAAGGCCAGATCGTCGATTCGGCGCTGTATGAGGCGGTGCTGCAGGTGATGGAATCGACGGTATCGGACTATTCGGCGAGCGGCACCAAGCGGCGGCGCACCGGATCGACGCTCCCCGCGATCGCACCGTCGAACGTCTATCCGTGCAGCGATGGCGAATATCTGATCGGCGCCAACCAGGACGGCGTCTTCGCGCGGCTCGCCGCGGCGATGGGCCGCCCCGAACTCGCGGACGACGAACGCTATGCGACGCACCGCGCGCGCGGGGTGCGGCAGGAGGAGCTCGACGCGCTGATCGGCGAATGGACGGCCACGCTGACGATCGAGCAGCTCGAGGCGAAGATGGTCGAGGCGGGCGTTCCCGCCGGACGCGTATTCGATGCCGAGGACATGCTGGCCGACCCGCATTTCGCCGCGCGCGACGCGCTGGTCACGGTGCCCGACGCCGAGCTCGGCGAAATCCGCATGCAGGGAGTCTTCCCCAAGCTGTCGGGCACGCCGGGCAGCGTCCGCCGGCCTGCCCCGCTGGTCGTCGGACAGGATACGGACGATGTGCTGAAGCGCTGGCTCGGACGCGAGGGTTGAGACGATGATCACCCTCTGTGGCGGCGCCACCCCCAATGCGCGCAAGATCGCGATCGCACTGCTGGAGATGGGGCTGCCGTGGCGGCTCGAATATATCGATATCCTCGCGGGCGACCAGCTGACCCCCGAATTCCTTGCGCTCAACCCGAACAACAAGACGCCGGTGATCGTCGACGAGGACGGCCCCGGCGGCGAGCGCTTCGTCCTGTGGGAGACCGGCGCGATCCTGCTCTATCTCGCCGAAAAGACCGGCCGCTTCGTGCCGACCGATCCGGTGAAGCGCGCGACCTGCTGGCAGTGGCTGATGTTCCAGGTCTCCGGCGTCGGGCCGATGTTCGGGCAGGAAGTGCATTTCACCCATTACGCCAAGGATCGGCACGATTATGCCATCGCGCGCTACAGCCGCGAGGTCGACCGGTTGATGATGGTGCTCGACAAAAGGCTGGGCGAAGCGACTTGGCTGGCCGGCGAGGATTATACGATCGCCGACATGGCCACCCTGCCCTATCTGCGTCGCCAGCTGATCGACAAGGCGGGGCGTTTCCCCCATGTCGAGCGCTGGGGCGCGGCGATGCTCGAACGGGCCGCGGTCGCCGAGGGCATGACCGTCGGTGTCGCCCGCGCCGAAACGATCGAGGGCGGGCTGACCGGATTTACCGACGAGCATCGCGCGATCCTGTGGGGCGACCGGCAGCATCAGGCGCGGTAGCGCCGCCGGCGGATGGATCGCGATGCCGGACGGAGCGCGGAAGACGACTTGGTCGCACACGCTCTCGATCCGGTCGCCGCACCGATCAGATCAGCGACTTCAACCGGTCGACTCCCGTCGCCTGCCGAAGGATCCGGGCCGCGAGCGCATTTCCGTTCACGGCATTGGTAAAGACGACGATCGCTCGTCCGCTGCGGGGATCGCCGACGCCCATGGTTTTGAAGATCCCGTAATTGCTGCCACTGTGCTGGAACAGCAGGCCCGCCGGGGATTGTTCCAGTTCCCAGCCCAGCCCCCGCGAAATGTCGCGCCCGCGCACGTCGAGCCGGGGGGTGAGCATCGCCCGCCGCGTCGTGTCGCTGATCTCCCACGCCGCCCGCGCCGGCCGGTCCATCATGAGCGCCATGAACTTCGCATAGTCGGACGCGGTCATCAGGAGGCCGCCCGCCGAATTGACCAGCAGGTCGTGGGTCGATGGCGGCGTCTTGGGATCGCTCTCTCGCATCGCGGCGACCGAATCCTCATAGGTCCAGGTTGAGATCGGCTTGCCCCGCTTTTTCGCGACCCGTAGCAGCCGGTCGCCCAGTTCGCGGGTGGGCTGGGGCGGAAGCACCTGCTCGCCTTCCGGCGGTTCGGAATGGCCGAAGACCGCCGACTTTGCGATGGCTTCGTCCCAGCCGAAGCTGCTGTGCGACATCCCGGCCGGGTCGAACAGTTTCGCCCGCATCACGCTGCCGAGACCCATTCCCATGATGGTCTCGACAACCAACTGGAGCCAGATGAAGGCTTCGCCGGAATAGGTGTAAATCGATCCGGGCGCGCTGCTCGTGACCAGCGGCTCGGAGGCCCAGTTGGGCAAGCCCGTCGAATGCTCCAGCACATGCCGGGCAGTGATCCGCTCGAGATTCGGGTCATCGCCCAAATTCGCCGGCCGGCGATAGGCGACGAGCGGCGTATCGAGATCGAGGCGCTTTTCATCGACCAGCCGCATCACGACATAGGCGAAGACAGGCTTGGTCATCGACGCGGCTTCGAACAGCGTATCCTCGCGCACCGGGTCGCGGGTGAGGATGTTTTTGACGCCGAAGCTTCTGCTCCAGGCGAGCGTCCCGCGATCCACGACCGCGATGGCGGCGCCGGGCACCCCGGCGATCCGCATGAGACGCGGAAGGTCCGCGACCAGTTCCTCGGGCGGGATCCAGGCGGCGTTGCCGTCCGGGCATCGCCCGCCCGTACCGGCGCGGGCGGGCGTCGCGCCGCCGGCGATCAGCGCCGCCGATCCGACCAGCACCGCCCGCCGTCCGGGCATCGTTCCGCCACTCATCTTTGTTCGCCGCCCAGCCAGCGCATCAGGCGAGCGACACGGCGAACAGACAGGACAAAAGCTTCATCGGTTTCCACTTCCAATCGATCATCTCGCTCATTGATAGCGCAGCGTCTTTTCGAACCCCTCATTCGCCTTGGTCATCTTTGCCAGTTTCCTGAGTTGACCGCGAACATGGCGCTGAAACCGCGCGTCGTCATAGATACCCGTCGCCCGATAGTCTTCCTGCCCGACCAGTTTCTTGATCTGCGCAGCGAAGGCACTCTGCTCATCGGTGCAATGCGCGGCGATCAGGGCACGGCAGACCCATTCCTCGGCGGCCGCCTTGTCATAGTCGTCCTGTGCCTCATACCCGCGCCGGTCCGCTGCCGCCTGATCGAGGCTCGAAGCCTCAAACCGCCGGTCCAGCCATTTCCGGACCTGCTCGCCATTCCACGCTTTTGACGGATCGTTCATCGCTTACTCCAAGCCTTGTCGGCGCCAATCTCCGTGCTTTGGCGACGCACGAGCCTTTGCCCGCGGTCCAAATCGACAGCAGCATGGCGCCTGCCTAAATATTGGTCTGATCGGCCGGAACCCCTTCGGGCATGGTCGCGCTCCCCGCAGCCTCTTCGCACGGCAAGCTCTCCGTGCCAACGCCGTAACAGGTCATGGATAGCGATCCCATCGCATAGCCGCGCAGGAGCGGCGCGGCCCCGCCCCCCGCCGCGGCGAGGCCGGCCATATGGAGGAGCGGAATGAAATGATCGGGGGTGGGGACCGCAAGGTCGTAATCCGGATGCTGGAGGACATTCAAGATGCCGCCCGGATCTCGCATGATCTGGTCGACGACGGCATCGTCGAACCGCTGCGCCCAATCGGTTCCGCCATCCGGATTGTGCCGGTCGATCTTTCGGAGGTTGTGAACGACATTGCCGCTCGAAACGATCAGGACGCCCTGCCCGCGCAACGCCGATAGCCGGCTGCCCAATTCCAGATGATAGTCCATCGGCTGGAGCGCGTTGATCGACAGTTGCACGACCGGCACGTCGGCATCGGGGAAAAGATGCGCGAGGACGCTCCATGTCCCGTGGTCGAGCCCCCATTGATCCCGATCGGCGCCGACCCAATGGGGTTTGACGACCTCCGCAATCTCGCCCGCCAGTTCGGGCAGGCCGGGCGCCGGATATTGAAACGCGAACAGTTCGTCGGGGAAGCCGTAAAAATCATGGATGGTGCGGGGGCGTGCCATCGCGGTCACGGCGGTCGCCCCGATGAACCAATGCGCCGAGACGACCAACAACGCGCGCGGTCGCGGCAAGGCCTTCCCCAGCCGGCGCCAGGCGCGCGTATAGCCGTTCAATTCGAGTGTGTTCATCGGGCTGCCATGGCCGATGAACAGGGCGGGCATCATATCCATCGGACGGCCCGTCAGGTCGCGCCGATCTGCGTCATGAACGAGGCATTGTCCCAAAACAGCCATTCCTCCTTCATCAGGCCATTTTCCCACCGCCCGACGGTCATCATCGGCAGCACGAACTTCTTGCCGGTGGGTTGGAGCGTCTTGCCGCCGCCGAGGTCCATCGGTTTCGTGAAGGTCCCGGTCATGATGCCCTGCACCGCGGTGTATTCCCCGTCCGCGAGCTTGATCGGATGCTCCGCAATCCTGGTGTCGGGGGCAAAGGCGAACTGCGGTTTCAGTTTGACGAGGTGGTCGGCGATGCCGGTCGTCGTCGATCCGTCCGGATAATGAACCAGAATGTCCTCGGCATGGCTCTTGTTGAACTCATCCCATTTCTGCCCGCTGTACACGCGGAAATCGAGATCGTCGAAATTGGCGAGATTGCGCTGCTGCTCTTCGGTGTGGCCGGTCGCATCGGCGCCCGTGGAACCGCCGGCCATGTCGGACGCTTGTTGGGCCGAACATGCCGCGATCGACAGCGACGCAGCAAGCACCAGCAGGTTACGGGTTTTTTGAGATAGGCGCATGTTCGACTCCCTCGATTCAGACCGCCGGGAACGGGCCGTTCGGGATAGGAAGCCTGAATGATCGCCCAGTCAAGACGATCGTCCCAATCACCGCTTCAGGCGCCCCGCGATGGCTGGAAATCGAAAGGCCCGGCCCCCGAGCATGACATCCGACTGGTGGAGCGGACCCCGCTCGCTCGCTTCTCAATCGCCCCGCACCGCCGCGCGGTTGGCGTCGCCGAACATGTTCGACCATTCGGTCTCGTCAAGCTTCTGGTGGCGGCCGAGATATTTCGCGGGCGCCTTCAGGTCTTCGCGCGCCATCGCGCGGGCGACGGCGGGGCGCTGGCCGATGCGTTCGAACCAGCCGCGCGTCGCGGGCCAGTCGTCGAGGCCCATGCCCATGACGAAGGCCGAGGCGCGGCCGGGCCAGATCGCCATGTCGGCGATGCCGTAATCCTCGCCGGCGACATAGGGAGACTTTTCCAACCGCTTTTCGAGGACGGTGAGCAGGCGGGCCACTTCCTTCGTATAGCGCTCGACCGCATAATCCTGTCCGGCGGGGGCATAGCGCAGGAAATGGCTCGCCTGCCCGCCCATCGGCCCCAACCCCGCCATTTGCCAGGTCAGCCAGGACAGGGCAGAAGCGCGCGCGGCGCCCGACGTGGGCAAAAAGCGCCCGCTCTTTTCGGCGAGATATTGCAGGATCGCGCCCGATTCGAAGACCGCGACCGGATCGCCGCCGTCCACCGGCGCCCGGTCGACGATCGCCGGCAACTTGTGGTTGGGGTTGATGCGGCCGAATTCGGCGGTGAGCTGGTCGCCGTTGAAGATGTCATAGGGGATGACCCGATAATCGGCGCCGATCTCCTCGAGCATGATCGCGACCTTTTGCCCGTTCGGGGTCGCCGAATAATGAAGGTCGATCATCATAGCACCTCGTAGATCTGGTGGCGGACGCCGAAGTCGGTGCGCTCGCCGACCCCGATGGCGAGGAGGCCGTTGAGCCAGTCGTATTTCGCGCTCGCGGTTTCGAACACCGGGGCGATTCGCAGATAATAGCGCGCCGAATCGACCGGCGGCGCGGCGGGATCGGCAAATTCGGCGCGGACATCCTCGGGGACGAGGCTGCGGCCGCTGTAGCCGAGCTGGATGAGGTCGCCGTCATCGGTCCGCCACACCGCGCGGGCATCGAAAGTGCCGACCGCGGCGCCCGAGGCGAGCCGGCCGCCGCGCGACCAATTGCCGCCGCCGGGCAGGACGATGCCGTTGATTCGTGGGCCGAAAAAACGGCCGCCGCTGATATATCCGATGCGCTGATCGCCGAACGGCGACACGCCGATGCCGAAGATTCCGCCACCGACCTCAAACTCCACGGTGCACAAAAACCGGCTCGAAAGGCCCGTGGGAACACCCGCTGAAAAATCCTGCTCCATCATTCGACTCCTGCTTGTGAGGCTCTGGACAAGCATAAGACCATTAGTATACTAAGGGTCAATGAGATTGACGGATCGGACCCGCATGTCCGGTATCGCCAGCAACCGTTCAATGGGAGGGTAAAGATGAATTTTCGTAACCAGATTCTGCTGGCAGGCGTCGCATCGATCGCGACGCTGACCTGTGCCGCACCGGCGATGGCACAGGATGCCGCCGCCCCTGCCGACACGACCGAGACCGAGGCCGACAGCGGCACCGACGAGATCATCGTCACCGCCCGTTTCCGCAATGAATCGTTGCAGGACGTGCCGCAGGCGATTTCGGCCTTCGGCGAACAGACGCTCGCCAAAATCGCCGCACGCGACATCACCGACCTCGCGCCCTCGACGCCGAACGTCAGCATCCAGCCCGTCGCGACCTTTTCCAACTCGGCGGCGATCTTCATTCGCGGGCTCGGCGCGCAGGGCATCGAATCGACCGAGGAAAGCCCGGTCGGGGTGTCGATCGACGGCGTCTATGTGACGCGCCCGGTCGCCACGATGCTCGACACCTTCGACCTCGACCGCATCGAAGTGCTGCGCGGGCCGCAGGGCACCTCGTTCGGCAAGAACTCGCTCGCCGGCGGTATCGCCGCCTATACCAAGAATCCCGGCCGCGACTGGGGTGTCCAGACCGAGGTCACCGTCGGCAACTATGGCCGGATGGATGCCCGCGCGGCGGTCAATATGCCGCTCATTCGCGACACGCTCGCGGTCCGGCTGGTGCTGAACAAGGAAACGTATGACGGCTATTTCACCAACCGCCTGAACGGGAAGAAGATCGGCGGGCAGGACCGGCTGACCTTGCGCGGCACGGTGGTGTTCACCCCGACCGACAATCTCGACATCAACCTCAAGGCCTTCCTCGTCCGCGACCGTTCGAGCGCGCCGGGCGGCGACACCGCGCCGAACCGGAACCAGTTGCTGTGGCAGGTTTTCCGCTTCGAAGAGCCGAACGACGGCGCCTATACGATCGGACGCGATTTCCCCGCCGATCACGACACCGACCAGCTTGGGCTGATCAGCAACATCGGCCTCGACATGGGGTCGTGGCAGGCCAAGTCGATCACGGGCTATATCGAGACCGACGATTTCAACGACAGCGACTTCGACCAGTCCGAAGTCTTCTTCTTCCCCACCTTCCGCCTGCAGTCGCACCGCCAGTTCAGCCAGGAACTGCGCCTGCAGTCCGATTTTTCGGACCGCACCGACGCGCTGTCACGCCTGAGCCTGGTGTTCGGCGGCTATTTCCTGAAGCAGAGCTTTGAACTGGCGCAGGCCTTCCCGACGCTGCCGGTGCTGCTCGCCCCGACCTTGCGTTTCGGCAGCGAGGACTTCGTCGCGCAGGACAACACCGCCAAGGCGCTGTTCGCGCAGGCGATCTATGGCATCACCGACCGCCTGAACATCACGCTCGGCGTGCGCCAGAGCTGGGAATCGAAGGATTATTTCCGCGACCCCACCGGCGTCCTGTTGTCGCCCGCCTTTTTCTCGACGCGCGCGACGGTCAAGTCGCTCGCCGAAATGGAGGCGATCGCGAACACCAACCTGGCGGCGGGCAAGGCCTTCAAGCTGGGTTACAACCGCGATCGCATGACCTTCAAGGCCGGGCTCGACTATCGCCTGACCGACGATGTGATGCTCTACGCGGGCTTCAGCCAGGGGTATAAGGGCGGCGGCTTCGGCGCGCGCTCGGCGACCACCTCCACCGCGGGGCCAACGGAAGACAACACCGCCAACCTGTTCGAGGCCGGGGTCAAGGGCGATTTCTTTGACCGCCTGCTTCGCCTCAACCTCACGGGTTTCGTCACCAAGTTCAAGCAGCTGGAATTCGGCGTCTTCTTCCCCAACCCCAATGTCGCATCGGGGCAGGAAACGGCGCAGTTGAACATCGGTTCGGCGACGACGAAGGGGCTTGAACTCGAAGCCACGCTGAAGCCGACGCAGAATTTCCGCCTGTCGGCGAATGTCGGCTATCTCGACGCGAAATATACCAGCTTCTGCGCCGATATCGACGGCCCCTCGGCTTTCCCGACGCCGCCGACGTCGACCTGCGGCGACGTCACCGCGCTGCCCAACGGCACCTATCTGGTCGACATCGATCACACCGGCAAAAAGCTGGTCCGCGCGCCGAAGTGGCAGACGCAGTTGTCGGCGGAATATACGATCCCGCTCGGCAGCGCCGGCAATATCAACCTGCGCGGCGCGATGTCGTATCGCAGCACCTATTATTCGACCGTCGCCAATGATTTGGCGGGCAAGACCGGCGACTTCACGCTGGTCGACGGCTCGATCGGCTGGGAAAGCGAAGACGGACGGTTCCGCGCGATGCTGTGGGGCAAGAACCTGACCAACAAGACCTATGTCGCGGCGCTGACGCCGACGGCGCAGTTCTTCACCCAGCGTTTCTACAACGCCCCGCGGACCTTTGGCCTGACCCTTGGCGCGAGCTTCTGATGGCGTGCCGCCGGGCCTTACGGTCCGGCGGCATCGCGATGCGGATGGACCGCGAGCTTTGAATATTTTCAGCCGTCCGGAATCGGCGGCCTTCGGGGAGTGTTATGACTGAGGCCACCACCCTCGCCGGAGGTCCCGCGGGCGCCGACCACGGACTTGCCGGGCGGCGCAACATCGCCCTCGCCATGCTGTTCCTCATCGGCACGATCAACTTCGTCGACCGCCAGTTGCTCGCGATGCTGATCGAACCGATCCGCGTCGACATCCCGCTCAGCGATACCCAGTTCGGGCTGCTCACCGGGCTGGCCTTCGCGCTCTTTTACGCCGGCATGGGTGTACCGGTCGCCATCCTCGCCGACCGCTGGAACCGCGTCAAACTGGTCGGCATCGCCTGCCTGGTGTGGAGCGTCTTCACCGCGGCGTGCGGGATGGTCTCCAATTTCTGGCAACTCGCCCTGATGCGGTTCGGCGTCGGCGCGGGCGAGGCGGGCGGCACCGCCCCCTCGGTTTCGGTCCTCGCCGACTATTATCCGCCGCACCAGCGGCCGATCGCGATGGCGCTGTTCACCTGCAATGGCCCCTTCGGCGTCTTCGTCGGCGCCGCGTTCGGTGCCTGGGCCGCGTCGACGATCGGCTGGCGCAACGCCTTTCTGTTGATCGGGGCGGTCGGCATCCTCGTCGCGCCGCTGCTAATCTGGCTGGTGCGCGAACCGGCGCGCGGCCAGATGGACAAGGGTGCGGGCGACGAGCCGATCCCCTTTGCCAAGGCGATGGCGCTGTTCCGCGCCTATGGTTCGCTGATGCTGCTGTTGCCGGCGACGGCGCTCGCCGCTTTCGTGAGCTATGGCATGCTCAACTGGATTCCGGCCTATCTGATGCGGGTGCAGGACATGCCGTTGTCGGCGATGGGGACCTGGTTCGCCCCCGCCGCCGGGATTACTTTTGCCGCCGGCACGCTCGGCGGCGGCTGGCTGGTAGCCCGGCGCGCGCGCACCTCGCCGCGCGCCTATGGCCAGGTCCCGGCGATCGCGACGCTGATCCTCATCCCGTCGCTGATCGCCTCGCTGATGGTCGACAGCTGGCCGCTCGCGCTGGCGCTGATGCTCGTCCCGCTGACCGCCTGCACCTTCTACATCGCCCCCGCCCTGGCGCTGGTGCAGAATCTGATGCCGCCGCGCGCGCGGGCGACGGGCACGTCGATCCTGATGCTGATGTTCAACATCATCGGGCTGGGATTCGGCCCGCTGTTCGTCGGGTTCGTCAGCGACACGCTGAAACCCGACTATGGCGTCGAAAGCCTGCGTTGGGGCATCATGGCGCTGATTCCGTTCGCCGCCGCCGCCTGCGCCGTGCAATTCGCGATGACGCGGCATCTGGATAAGGATTTTGCCGAATGATCAGGGAGACGCGATGATGGCCGAACTGGACGACATCCGCACGATGGCGACGCGCTTCTTCGACGCGATCGAGGAAGGCGACATCGCCGCGATTAAGAACAGCTTCGCCGCCGATGCCGAGATCTGGCACAACACCGACGAGGTGGTCGGCACGCCCGAGCAGACCGCCGCAGTGCTGACCGGCATGGTCGCGCGGATCAAGGACCGCGAATATGCCGAGCGCCGGCTCACGGTCTTTCCCGGCGGTTTCGTCCAGCAGCATGTGCTGAAGGGCCGCCGCACCCACGACGACGGCGCCGTACGCCTGCCCTGCGCGATCATCTGCAAGGTCGAGAACGGCAAGATCACGCGGCTCGACGAATATTTCGACAGCGCCCACGTTGCCGAATTCCGAAAGTTCGCCAATGCTTGATGCACGCCCTCGTCATGGCTCGTCATTGCGAGGAGCGAAGCGACGCGGCAATCCAGAGTCTGCGTGGACCGCTCTGGATTGCTTGGCTTCGCTCGCAATGACGAAGTTTCGAGTTCCAAGTTTTATTTAGGAGTATAGCATGCCCGTCCTGCGCCAGGTTCCGCGGTCCGAAGTCACCGACGAGACCGTTCTCGCCTATTACAACCGCCTGTTCGGCGACCGTGATCCCGTCGCCGAACCCGGCACCGCGACCGGCACGCCGGGCGACTGGTGGACGGTGTTCGCGCTGTCGCCCGACATCTTCGAACATGCGGTCAAGGGTTTCGCCGTGTACCGCAACCCCGCGCGCACGATCGATCCGGTGCTGCGCGAGCTCGGCCAGACGCGTGCGGGCTGGGTCAAGGGCAGCCAGTTCGTCTTTTCGCAGCATTGCAAGTCGCTGCGCGGTCTCGGCGTCAGCGACGAGAAGATCGCGGCGATCGCGCACTGGCAGGTTGCCGATTGCTACAACGAACAGGAACGCACCGTGCTCGCCTATGCCGACTGTCTGGCGCAGGCGAGCGGGCGCGTACCGCTCGAGGTGTTCGACAAGCTCAAGACCTTCTGGAACGACGAGCAGATCTTCGAATTCACCTACATCACCTGCCTTTACGACATGCATGCGGTGATCACCCGCGCGCTGCGCATGGAATATGACGCGCGCGAGGATCCGATCGTCGAGGTCGCCGCGCCCGAAGGCTTCAGCGCCGCCGACTTCCTCAGCGCGCCGCGGCCCGCGGGCCAATGAGCGCGGCGCCGATAACCGTCAATTAACTTGACGGTTATCGGCGCGCGTGATAAACAGACCAAGAGAGGATGGGCATGAAATATTATAACTCCATCGGCCCCAACCCACGCGTCGTGAACATGTTCATGGCCGAAAAGGGCATCGAGCTGCCGCAGGTCACGATCGACCTGCGCGGCGGCGAGAACCGGCGGGCGCCGTATAATGTCGAGGTCAATCCGGCGGGGCAGACCCCCGCGCTCGCACTCGACGACGGATCGGTGCTGACCGAGATCGTCCCCATCTGCGAATATCTCGACGAAAAATTTCCCGAACCGACGCTGATCGGATCGACTGCGGAGGAGCGCGCGGAAACGCGCATGTGGGTGCGCCGCATCGACCTCAAGATCTGCGAACCGCTGACCAATGGCTTCCGTTTCGCCGAAGGGCTGCCGCTGTTCGAGCCGCGCATGCGCTGCCTGCCCGAAGCGGCGGCGGGGCTGAAGGCGGTCGCGCAGGACGGTATCCAATGGGTCGATGCCCAGATCGCGGGCCGCAGCTTCGTCACCGGCGAGCGGCTGACGCTCGCCGACCTGATGCTGTTCGCCTTCCTCGATTTCGGCGCCGGGGTCGGCCAGCCGATCGACCCGGCCTTTACCAACATCACAAGCTGGTACGAGCGGATGAAAAGCCGCCCCGGCATCAATCCCAACTAAGCGCAAGGAGACGGACAATGGCTGCAGCAAACCCCGAATTCGAGTTCCGCGGCGTCAACCACCTGGCACTGGTGTGCAAGGACATGGCCAAGACGGTGGAATTCTACCGCGATATCCTCGGCATGCCGCTGATCAAGACGCTCGACCTCGCCGGCGGGCGCGGCCAGCATTTCTTCTTCGACGTCGGCAATGGCGACGCCCTCGCCTTCTTCTGGTTCAAGGATGCGCCCGAAGCGGTCCCCGGCATTTCGGCGCCCGAGGCGCTGCCCGGCGAGGGCAATTTCATGTCGGCGCACGGGTCGATGAACCATATCGCGATCAACGTCGCCGCCGACAAGTTCGATGCCTATTGCAACCGGCTGGTCGAAAAGGGCGTCAAGGTTTCGGGCGTTCTGAACCACGATGATTCAGAGACAAATATCGCCGCCGAAGTGCATCCCGGCGTGTTCGTGCGCTCGGTCTATTTCTTCGACCCCGACGGCGTGTGCCTCGAGTTCGCGGCGTGGACCAAGGAATTCGACGACAGCGACGTCGCGCATGACCCGATGCAGGCCGACGGCACCCGCCGCGATGGCTTCATCACCGGCCGCACCCCGGTGCCGGCCGAATAAACCTCTTCCCCAGGGACTCCTCTTGGCCCGGTGTGCGAGCACCGGGCCTTTTTTAGTGGCGGCTTGGGAGTGAAAAGCGGAGGCTCCGCCACAACCCGTTCACCGGCGAAGGCCGGGGTCCAGAACTTAACAACGCAACGTAGGTCCTACACCGTTCTGGGCCCCGGCCTTCGCCGGGGAGCAGATTGCATATGTCCCCTTTCGCCCGTTACCCGCCATTGGCGCGATGATATGCGGCTTGCCGGAACCTATCCCACCGCACGGCCCTTGCCCTCCCAGTAAGGCGCGCGCAGTTCGCGGCGGAGCACCTTGCCCGAGGGGTTGCGCGGCAGCGCTTCGATGAACTCGACGCTCTTGGGCAGCTTGTACGCGGCGATGCGCTTGCGCGCCCAGGCGATGACGGCGGCGGGGTCGGGGGCCGCGCCCGCGACGGGGACGATCAGCGCCTTCACCGACTCGCCCCATTTTGCGTCGGGGACGCCGATCACCGCGACGTCAGCGACGCCGGGGCAGCCCATGATCGCGCTTTCGACCTCGGCCGGGTAGATATTCTCGCCGCCCGACACGATCATGTCCTTGATGCGGTCGTGGACGAAATAAAAGCCGTCGGCGTCGCGGTAGCCGACGTCGCCGGTATGGAGCCAGCCGCCCGCGAGCGTCTCTTCGGTCGCGGGGCCGCGGTTCCAATATTGCTTCATCACGATACCGCCGCGGATCGCGATCTCGCCGATCTCGCCGTCACCGAGTTCCTTCCCCTCGCCGTCGAGGATCGCCATCGCGATCCCCGGCCAGGGCTTTCCGCACGAGGTGAGCTTGCCGGGCAGGTCGTGTGCCGAGGGCGAGAGATAGGAGCCGCCGCCGGCGGATTCCGTCATGCCATAGAATTGCACGAAGTCGCAGCCGAAGGTCGCGCGCGCGCGGCGCAGCACATCTTCGGCGATCGGCGAGGCCCCATAAGCGATCGACCGGAGCGCGGGATAGCGGCCGGCGGCGGCCGAGGGCTGCATCAGCATCATCTGGATCATCGCGGGGGCGAGGAAGGCGTGGGCGACGCGCTCGTGCCGAAGCATCTGGATCGCGTCGTTGGGGGTGAAGTCCTTGATGAGCAGCAGGCGGCCGCCCTGCGCCAACCCCGAGAAGCTGACGTTGGTGCCCGCGACGTGGAAGAGCGGCATGACGATCATCACCGTCTCGTCCTCGCCATAAGCGAAGCCGTCGACCTCGGTCGCGGCCTCGAGGAAGGTACGGTAATTGCGGTGGGTCAGCACGACACCCTTGGGCAGCCCGGTGGTGCCACTGGTGTAGAGTTGCAGCACATCGTCGGCGAGATCGGGGCCGCGCAGCGCGGCGTCGGACGCATCGCCGAGCCACTGGTCGAACGGCTCGAATTGCGGATGTTCGCCATAGAGCGCAACGAGGCGCGGCGGGTTGGCGAGACCGGCGACGGCGGCGAGCGCGCAGTCGAAGAAATCCTCGCCGACAAACAACAGCTTCGGCGCGGCATCGCCGACGATGAATCCGACTTCGGCGGGCACCAGCCGGTTGTTGATCGGGGCGAAACAGGCGCGTGCGAGCGCAGTGCCGAAGAAGAGCGGATACCAGGCATCATGGTTCTTGGTCAGCGCCGAGATGCGGTCGCCGGGCTGGATGCCCGCGGCGATCAGCGCGTTGGCGACTCGGTTCGAGCGCTTGTCGAGGTCGGCGAAGCTGGTTTCGCGGTCGCCATATTTCACCGCGACCGCCTCGCCGCGCACGCGTGCCTGCGCGCCCGGGATGTGGGCCAAGGTCCGGATGGCATCCAGATCGATCATTTCGCTCTCCCCAAGGTCAATTTTTCTTGAATTAGATAGAATACTAAGCAAATGCTTGGCCAGCAAAAAATCGAGAGGACAAGCCTTGGCTCCACTTCCCTTATTGCCGACAACGATCGTCGGAAGCTACCCCCAGCCCGACTGGCTGATCGACCGCGAACGGCTGAAGGCAAGCCTGCCGCCGCGCGTGCGCGCCGAAACCTTGTGGCGCATCCCCGAACCCTGGCTGGCCGACGCGCAGGAGGCGGCGACGCTGATGGCGATCCGCGATCAGGAAGAGGTCGGCATCGACATCGTCGGCGACGGCGAGATGCGGCGCGAAAGCTATTCGAACCGGCTCGCGACCGCGCTGTCGGGCATCGACACCGAGAAGCATGGCACCGCGATCGACCGCACGGGCAACGCCAATCCGGTACCGCTGGTGTCGGGTCCGATCCGCCGCGTGGCGCCGATCGAGGCGCAGGATGCGGCCTTCCTGCGGCGCCATTCGAGCAAGCCGGTGAAGCTCACCCTGCCCGGCCCGTTCACGATGACGCAGCAGGCCGAGAATGGCTATTATCCCGACGCGCGCTCGCTCGCGATGGACTATGCCGATGCGGTCAATGCCGAGGTGAAGGATCTGTTCGCGGCGGGGGTCGATGTCGTCCAGCTCGACGAGCCCTATCTTCAGGCGCGCGCGGCGGAGGCCAATGCCTATGCGATCGAGTCGATCAACCGCGCGCTCGACGGGGTCGGCGGGACGACCGCGCTGCATATCTGTTTCGGCTATGCGATGGTGCATCACGGCGCGGGCGCGACGGGGCCAAAGCCCAAGGCCTATGACTTCCTTGCCGAGCTCGAAGCCTCGAACGTCGACGTGATCTCGATCGAGGCGGCGCAACCGGGGCTCGACCCCGCGATCCTCGCCGAACTGCCGACCAAGACGATCATGTATGGCGTGCTCGACCTGTCGATCCCCGAGGTGGAGACGCCCGAGGTGGTTGCGGGGCGCATCCGTGAGGCTTTGCGCTATGTCGACGCCGAGAGGCTGTGGATCGCGCCCGATTGCGGGATGAAATATCACAGCCGCGCGCATAGCCAGGCCAAGCTGAAGGCGATGGTCGATGGGACGGCGCTGGTGCGGGGGGAGCTCAAATAATATTGTCATCCCCGCGAAAGCGGGGACCCAGGGGCTAGCTAAGTCGATGCACGCACTGGGTCCCCGCTTTCGCGGGGATGACAGAAAGTCAGGCGTCGATGAAATCGGCCAGCAATGGCACCACAACCTCGGGCGCCTCGACGGTCGGCAGATGACCGGCCCCCGCGATCACCTCGAGCCGTGCGCCGGGGATCGCGTCCAGTATTTCATCATGATGCGCGCGGCTGGTGATGCCGTCCTTTTCGCCCCAGATCAGCAAGGTCGGCACCGCGATCTCGCCAAGGCGCGGGCGGCTGTCGATGCGCGCCATGATCGCGCGCTGCTGGGCGAGGAAGGTGTCGGCGCCGGTGTCGGCCGCCATTTGCCGCGCGATGCCGAGCAGGTGGGCGTCGTTTCGCTTGTCCTCGGGGAAGAGGATCGGGATGCGTTCCTCGACGACCTGCTCGAACTGGCCGCTCTCGACGAGGTCGATATAGCCCTGCCGCCGCGCGGTCTGCGCGGGCCCGTCGGCGGAAGCGAGCGTCGAAATGAGCGCGAGCTTGGCGACGCGCTCGGGGGCGCGGCGCATGACTTCGAAGGCGATGAAGCCGCCCATGGCGTGGGCGACGAGCGCGAATTTGGGCGGGGCATTGTCGAGGAGGCGCTGTGCGAAACCCTCGATCGTGTCGTCGCTTTGGTTGTCGGCGACGATGATGTCGCGGTCGGGCCAGGCGTCGAGCAAAGGCTGCCAGACGGCGTCGGTCAGGAGCTGGCCAGTGATGAGGACGATGGGGAGAGGCATTAGATCACCTGATGCAGAAGCGGTTCGCCGGCAGCGAGGCGACGGCAATTTTCGTGCGCGACGGTGAGGCTGCGCATAAGCGTTTCGGGGGTGAGCCAGGCGATGTGCGGCGCGAGCACCGCGTTCGGCAGGCCGAGCAATGGATTGCCGCGCGGCAGCGGCTCCTCGGCGAAGACGTCGAGGCCCGCGCCGCGGAGATGGCCGCTGGTCAGCGCCTCGACCAATTTGCCTTGATCTACCAATTCGCCGCGCGCGGTGTTCACCAGCACCGCGCCCTTCTTCATCACCAAGGGATCGATGCCGGCGCGCGTTTCGTCGGTCAGCGGCATGTGCAGCGAGACGATGTCGCTGGTGGCGAGCAGTTCGTCGAGCGGCAGGATTTGGTAGGGCACATCGCGCTTGCTGCGCGCCGCATAGACGATCTTCGCGCCGAGCGCGGCCAGCGCGGGCGCGAGCAATTGGGCCGAATTGCCGAAGCCGACGAGGCCGATGGTGCGCCCGCCGATCTCGCCTACCTGATCGAGTTCGGACGGGTCGGCGGTCCAGCCTTCGCCGGCGCGGGTGCGGGCGTCGAAGAAGCAGGTGCGGCGCAGCACCGCCATCATCAGCGACAGCGCCATTTCGGCGACCGCCTGGCTGTTGGTGCCGGGCATGTTGCACACCGCGACGCCATGGTCGCGGGCCGCGTCGAGCGCGATGGTGTTCACCCCGACGCCGAGCTTCTGTATCAGCTTCAATCTGGGCGCCGCGGCGATGAACTCGGGCGTCACCGGGGTCAGGACATGGAGCAGCGCGGTGATGTCGGGCGCGACGGCGTCGAGCGGTTCGGCCTCGTCGACGTGGGTGACGACGCCCGGACCGAAGATGGCATCGACCGCGTCGCGGAAACCGGGGCTGGGACGCGCGTGGAGGACGATCATGCCGCGACCGCGCCGATCGTGCCCGCAAAGGCCGAGAAGCCCGCGAACACCGCGTCGGCGCCCATCGTCTCCTCGATGCGCAGCATTTCGTTCCACTTCGCCATGCGTTCG
Source organism: Sphingopyxis sp. GW821-FHT02C12 (assembly GCF_059421785.1). NCBI lineage: Bacteria > Pseudomonadati > Pseudomonadota > Alphaproteobacteria > Sphingomonadales > Sphingopyxidaceae > Sphingopyxis > Sphingopyxis sp. GW821-FHT02C12. Next base: position 3,141,055 of record NZ_JBWKVQ010000001.1, on the reverse strand, counting down.
GAGCGGGTGAAACTGCCGACCTTGAGCTGCCCGGCGTTCCAGCCGGTCGCGAGATGCGCGATGGTGACGTCCTCGCTCTCGCCCGAGCGCGCCGAGACGATCGCGCCCCAGCCGCGCGCGACTGCGGCGTCGAGCGCGGCCTTGGCTTCGGTGACGGTGCCGACCTGGTTGACCTTGATCAGCGCCGCGTTGCAAACCCCCGCGTCGCCGGCGCGGGCGACGCGATCGGCATTGGTGACGAGCACATCATCGCCGATGATCTGGACGCGGTCGCCGAGCGCGGCGGTGACCGCAGCCATCGCGGTCCAGTCATCCTGCCCGGCAGGGTCCTCGATCGACAGGATCGGATAGCGACCCGCCCATTCGACAATGCGCGCGGCCATCGCCTCGCTCGTCAGGCGGCCGTCGTCGAGCGCGAGGCTGTAGCCCGAGGCGTCGCCGAGTTCGTTGGCGGCGATGTCGAGCGAGATGAAGACATCTTCGCCGGCGCGGTGGCCGCTTGCCTCGATCGCCTTGGTGAGCGTGTCGAGCGCATCCTCGTTCGACGCGAAATTGGGCCACCAGCCGCCCTCGTCGGCGACGCCGCTGAGTGGGCCCTTCGCCTCCATCAGCCTGCCTGCAGCGCGGTAGACATCGTCGGTGATTTCGAGCGCGCGGCGGAAGCTGCCGGCGCGCGGCGCCATGACCATGAAGTCCTGGACGTCGGTGCGCCGCCCGGCGTGGGCGCCGCCGCCGAAAATCTGGATTTCGGGGAGCGGAATGCGGACCTTCGCATCACCCGCGAGATAGCGCCACAGCGGCAGCCGCGCATCGGCGGCGGCGGCGTGGAGCACCGCCATCGACACCGCGACGACGGCGTTGGCGCCGAGGCGCGCCTTGTTCGGGGTGTTGTCGAGCGCGCAGAGCGCGGCGTCGACCGCGGCCTGATCGTGGGCGTCCATGCCGGTGATCGCGGGGGCGATCTCGGCGCCGATGCCGGCCACGGCGCGATTGACGCCGAAGCCGCCGAAGGCGGTGCCGCCGTCGCGGAGGTCAATCGCCTCGTGCGCGCCGCGCGAGGCGCCTGCGGGGGCGATGGCACGGCCGACGGCGCCCGAGGCGAGGATGACTTCGGCCTCGATCGTGGGGCGTCCGCGCGAATCCCAGAGCTGGCGGCCGGTGACGGAAGCGATAGGCGATGGCATTCTAGGTCCTTTTCCAATTGGCGACGAGCGCGTCGATGGCTTGCGGCGCGCGGATCAGCGCGCGCGCCTGATCGCGCACGATATGCTTGTGAGCGGGGTCGGTGAGATAGGGGGCGGGCGATTTGCCCTCGACGCGCGCGAGGAGCAGCGCCGCGGTGAGCTTGCCCGCGCGGAGCAGCAGATCGTCCGCATCCTCCCAGTCGATGCCCGCGCGATAGGCGGCGACGAGCGCGGCGGCGGCCGCGCTCAGCTGCGCATCGCCCGACCACACCGCCTTGAGCAGCAGGTGCGTAGCGCAGAAAGCGAGGTCGAAGGCGGGGTCGCCATAGACCGCGCATTCGGCGTCGAGGAAGACGGGGCCATCGGCGCTGACGAGGATATTCTTCGGGCTGACGTCGCCATGGACGAGCGCGATCTTGCGGCCCGACAGGTCGGCGGCGAGCGTCGTGAGCGCCGGCGCGAGTTCGGCGTCATGCTGTGCAACATAGAGCAGGAAAGGATCGACGCGCAGCGCGCGGAACATGTCGTCGTTGGGGAAGTCGGCACGGTCGCCGTCATTGTGCGCGGTCGCGGCGTGGACGGCGGCGATCCCCTCCCCCACCTGCGCCGCGAAATCGGCATCGACGCGGCCCGCCATCAACTCGTCCTTCCACACCGGGCAACCGGGGAGGAAGCGCATCGCAAAGGCGTGGCCGGGCAGTTCGGCGAGCACTTCGGGCACGATATGCGGATCGACCCCGCGCGCGCGGCGCAGCCAGCGCACCTCGCTGGTCCCGCGTTCGACGGGGGCGAGCCATTCGGCGGCGACGCGCAGTTGCGGCAGCGGGCGCTTGACGACGATCGGCCCGGCCGGGCCGTCGACCTTCCACACGTCGCACGACACGCCGCCCGTCAGCGGCTGGAGGACGACCTCGCCCTCCCCCGCCAGCCCGGCGCCGCGCAGCGCTTCGATGATGTCGGCGTCCGCCGTCACGTCACAGCTTCTCCCGGATCCACGCGCCGACGAGGTCGGCGGCGTCCTGCCGTTCCTTGATCGAATCCTCGAAATAATGCGCGCCGGGGATGAGTTCGATCTTTTTGTCGGTCGAGCCGAGGAAATCGAAGATCTTGCGCGCGTCGCTGGGGAAGACGCCGGTGTCGGCGAGCCCCTGCACGACCAGCGCGGGGGTGTCGTGCTTCGCGAGGTGCGGCTGACCCTGGCACGGCGAGGTTTCGAGGCTCCACATGTTGAGCCAGGTCCTGAGCGTGTTGGCGCGGCCGATGCTGGGGGTGCGATTGGCGAGCGCGGGATCACCGCGATAGCACCAGTTGGGCTTACGGTCCGACGGGTCGATCGCGGGGTCGACGCAGCGGATATCGCCCCAGCAGCGGAACATCGGGAAGATGCGGTCGGGGATGCCCGCAGCGTTGAGCCGCGCGAGTTCGGCCTTCGCCCAGTCGGTGATGCGCTGGTTGCGGGCGCGCTGACCGGCGCGGTATTTGGCGATGAAGGCGTCCGAATAGGGCGGGCCATTGTCGGGGTTGAACGGGTCGAGTTCGGGGTCGGTCAGGGTCGGGTCATTCTCGTCGATGACCGAGGCGTCCATCCAGTCGGTGAGGACTTCGGGGCGGCCCTGGTGCGCGTTGAAGCTGATGTAGAGATCGCCCTTGATGAGCTGCGCGAGCGCATCCTGTCCGACCGACGGCAGGCGATCGGTGAGCGTCGGGGCGATCGCTTCGGCCTGATAGGCGCCCATCAGCGAGCCGCCGCCCGAATTGCCGAGGATGACGACCTGTTCGACCCCGGCCTCTTCCTTCAGCCATTTCATGCCGACGCCGATGTCGAGCACGGCATGTTCGAGCAGGAACTGGTCCTCGAACCCGCGATAGCGGGTGTTCCAGCCGAGGAAGCCGAAGCCCTGCCGCGCAAAGTATGGCGCGATATAATGTTCGGAGAAATCAACGTTATAATGGGTGGCGATGATCGCAACCTTGGGGCGCTTGCCCGCCTCGGTCCAATAGATGCCCTGGCACGGGTGGCCGCCCGCCTGGATACGCGGCGCGGTCGGCGGCGCGCGGCCGATGAATGTCGCGTCGAGTCCCTCGATGCCATTGGGGTCCATAAGTCTCTCTCCTGTTTCCGGTTGTTCTAGCGGGTGACCTCGAAGGGCAATTCATAGCCCTCCAGCCCGGCGCGGATCGCCTTCTTGTCAATCTTGCCCGTCGGGCCGAGCGGGATGTCGTCGACGAAGATCACGTCGTCGGGCATCCACCATTTGGCGATCTTGCCGTCGAGATAGGCGGTCAGGTCGGTCGCCGTCGCGCTGGCGCCGGGCTTCAATTGACAGAGCAAGATCGGGCGTTCGTCCCATTTCGGATGCGAAACCCCGACGACTGCGGCGTTGGCGACCGCGTGATGTCCCATGGCGATATTCTCGATCTCGATCGAGCTGATCCATTCGCCGCCCGACTTGACGACATCCTTGGCGCGGTCGGTGATCTGCATATAGCCTTCGCGGTCGATCGTGCTGACGTCGCCGGTGTCGAAGAAACCTTCGGCGTCGAGCACGTCGCCGCCTTCGCCGCCGAAATAGGCGCCGGCGATCGTCGGACCCTTGACCATCAGCCGGCCGGGGGTCTTGCCGTCGTGCGGCAGGCGATTTCCGGCATCGTCGACGAGCTTCATCTCGAGCCCGCAAAGCAGGCGGCCCTGCTTGAGCTTATAGGCCATTTGTTCGGCATCGGACTTGGCGGCGACCGCGGCATTGGGCACCGACACGGTGCCGAGCGGCGAGGTTTCGGTCATGCCCCAGCCCTGGATGACGTCGACGCCATAATCGTCACGGAAGGTGCGGATGATCGATTCGGGGCACGCCGAACCGCCGATGGTGACGCGTTCGAGCGTGGTGAAGCGTTTGCCGTTCTCCTGCATATACTGGAGCAGCATCTGCCACACTGTCGGGACGGCGGCCGAGTAAGTCACGCCCTCCTGCTCGATCAGATTGTAGATCGATTCGCCGTCCATACGCTGTCCGGGCAGCACGAGCTTGGCGCCGACCGCAGGCGCCGAATAGACCACACCCCAGGCATTGGCGTGGTACATCGGGACGACAAGCAGCACCGTATCGCGCGCCGACAGGCCGAGCGCGTCGCGCTGGAGCGTCATCAGCGCGTGGATATAGTTCGAGCGGTGCGAATAGAGCACGCCCTTGGGATTGCCCGTGGTGCCGCTGGTGTAGCAGAGGCCGCAGGCGGCATTTTCGTCAAAGCCGCCCCACGCATAGTCGGCGGGCTGACCGGCGATCCAGTCGTCGAAGGCGATAGCGGGAAAGCTGGTTTTCGGCAGAGAAGCAGCGTCGCAGAAGAAGATCACCTTCTCGATGCTCGGCACCTGCGGCAGCAATTGCTCGACGAGTTCGGCGGTCGCGGGGTCGGCGATCAGCAGCCGGTCGCCGGCATGGTTCGCGATATAGGCGATCTGTTCGAGGAAGAGCCGCGGGTTGAGCGTGTGGAGGACGGCGCCCATGCCCGCCGCGCCGTACCAGGCCGACAGATGGCGCGCGCTGTTCCAGCCCATCGTCGCGACCCGGTCGCCCTGCGCGATCCCTTCGGCGGCGAGCGCGTTCGAGACGCGCTTCGCATCGGTGTGAATATCGGCATAGATCGAGCGGGTGACGCGGCCTTCGGCATCGCGCGACACGATTTCGCGGGTGCCATGCCAATTCGCGGCATGATCGACGATGCGGTCGACCGTCAGCGGCACATCCTGCATCAATCCCATCATCGCGCCATTCTCTCCTGTTCCCGATGGCGTCTAGCGCCTGTTTAAAGGATAGTATACTAAGTACTTTGCCTTGGCAACGCTCCCGCGCGCCTTGCGTCCCCCCTGCCCTTCTTCTAGCGTCGAAACAAAGGCAACGGGGGCCCATCGCAGCATCTTATGCGCACAAACCAATTGATCATCGCACTTTTCCAGCGCTTTTGCTGGATGGACGAGGGGCTGCAGGCGCGGCTGCACGACCGCGGCTGGCCTGACGTCAACCGTCCGCAATCGATGGTGATGACCAATATCGTCAGCGGCGTCGTTCGTCCGTCGGACATTGCCCGCAACCTGGGCCTGTCGCGGCAAGCCATCCACAGCACGATCAACCAGATGATCAAGCTGGACATCGTCCGGATGGAGACTGACCCCGACGACCGGCGCCATATGATCGTGTCGCTGACCGAAACCGGCGCGCGGATGCGCAAGGATGCACAACGCGCGATGGACGCACTGACCGCGCAGATCGCCGAGGTGCTGGGCCAGGACCGTTTCGACGCCCTGCTCGCCGCGCTCGAGGCCGACTGGGGCGACAATATCGAACGCGAACCGGCGCCGGCGAAGAAGAAACGGGCTTGATCCACGCACCGTAGCCCTAAGGGCGCTTCTCCGAGAAGCGCCCTTCGACAGGCTCAGGGCTACGGTTGATATTTAGACCGCGAGCGCTTTGGCAACAGCGACCAGCCGCGCGCTGGTCATGTCGACGAGCGAGGCGGGGAGCGGCTCCCGGAGTTGCCCGGCCTCGTCGAAGGCGGCGTGCGCGTTCGGGATCAGCACCTGGTCGGGAATCACGAGCATCTGAATCGTGCCGAGAATCTGGCGCAAGTGCGCGAGGCCGCGAATGCCGCCGAACGGGCTGACCGATGCGCCCATGATCGCCGCCGCCTTGCCGCGAAAGGCGTTCAGCGCGACAGGACCCTCGTCGCCGGTCGGACGCGAGGCCCAGTCGATCGCGTTTTTGAGCAGCGCCGGGATCGAGCCATTATATTCGGGCGACACGACGAGCAGCCCGTCCTGCGCGGCCAGCAGGTCTTTCAGTTTCAGCGCGTCAGCAGGAAAGGCATCGGCTTCGAGCGCGGCGGTGTAGATCGGCAGGTCGAGCGCGGCGAGGTCGACGACGGTCACGTCGGCCCCATGCGCCGCCAGCCGCGCCGCCGCGAGCGCACCAAGCGCCCGGTTGAACGATCCGTCGCGCGTGCTGCCGACGATCACCGCAATTCTGGTCATAATGCCTCCCGCTGCATTTGGTTAGAATACTAACCGATTCGCGGCGGGCATCGCAACTTAGCGCGGCCGGATCAAGCCTTGACGTCCGACAGCACCGACAGCTTTTGCGTTTCGTCGGCGAGGTTGCCGATCACGCGGCGCATCAGCGACTGCAGCACCTCGACCTCCTCATCGCTCATTCCGCGCGTCGCGATCTCGTGGATCTCGGCGTTCATCGGCGCGAGCACCAGCTCGAGTTTGCGCGCATGGGGAGTGAGGAAGATGAAGGTCTTGCGGCGGTCGTCTTCGGTCTTCTTGCGGGTGATGAAACCCGCCTTTTCCAAACCTTTGAGCGCGACGACCGTCGTCGGTTCGCGCATGCCGACGCGCTCGCTGAGTTCGCGCTGGGTGATGCCGTCCTCGCGCCACAACTGGCGCAGGAAGCGCCACTGGCCCGCGGACACATCATGGGTCAGCGTGCGGCGTTCGAGCAACCGCGAAAAGGATCGGAAGACGACGCGCGCGAGATAGCCGATGCTGTTTTCGGGATCGGTGTAAAATTCGGCGGGATGCCGAAAGCTCTGGTTGGTTTTGGCCAATGCACTGCTCCCCTGTGGCCGCTCGCGCGGCCTTGTGCCTGTCCCGATTCTTAGAGGCCGAAGAATCGGGCGGCAACCTCTATCGTCGCCGCACCGGTTCAAACCGTCGATAAGATTGGACAAAGCGGCGAAAGCAATTTACTTAGACTGCTAAGTTATTTGTTCGGAGATGATCGTGCAACAATTCGTCCGGGTGCGCGGCGTCGCGGCGCCGCTGCCGCTGGCCAATGTCGATACGGACATGATCATTCCGGCGCGATTCATGAAGGCACTGACGCGGAACGGGCTCGGCGCGCATCTGTTCGAGGAACTGCGTTTCGCGCCCGACGGCAGCGAACGCCCCGATTTCATCCTCAACAACCCGACCTGTCGCCGTGCGGAGGTCCTGATCGCCGACCGCAATTTCGGCTGCGGGTCGTCGCGCGAACATGCGGTGTGGGCGCTCGACGATTTCGGCATCCGCTGCGTGATCGCGCCGAGCTTCGGCGACATTTTCGCAAGCAATGCCCGCAAGAACGGGTTGTTGCTGGTCCGCCTGCCCGAAGCGATCTGCGCGCGGCTGTGCGCCGAGGTAGCCCTGTCGCAATATGCGCCGGTCGAGGTGGATCTGGCGGCACAGGAAATCCGGCTCGCGTCGGGCGAGGTCGTGGCGTTCGTGATCGATGCCGACGACCGGCGGGTGCTGATGGAAGGACTCGACGACATCGGACGGACGCTGCGGCACGAAGCGGCGATCACGCGGTACGAGGCCGCCTAGCCCAGCATATCGGGCGACGCGATCACGCCCGCTATCGCACTTGCCGCCGCGAGCGCCGGGCTCATCAGATGGGTGCGCCCGCCGCGCCCCTGGCGGTTCTCGAAATTGCGGTTCGAGGTCGCGGCGCAGCGCTCGCCGGGAGCGAGACGGTCGGGGTTCATCCCGACGCACAGCGAACAGCCGGGTTCGCGCCATTCGAAGCCTGCGGCGCGGAACACCCGGTCGAGCCCCTCGGCCTCGGCCTGCCGCTTGACGAGCCCCGAGCCCGGCACGACCATCGCGCGGATATGCGGCGCGACGTGCCGGCCGCGGGCGATGGCCGCCGCAGCACGCAAATCCTCGATCCGGCTGTTGGTGCAACTGCCGATGAAAATCCGGTCGAGCCGCTGGCCAGCGATCGGCCGACCGGGCGTCAGGTCCATATAGGCGAGCGCCCGTTCGGCCGTCGCGCGCGCATCGAGGTCGGGCAGTTCGGACGGATCGGGCACAAGCTCGCCGATGCCGACGACCTGCGACGGATTGGTGCCCCAACTGACCATCGGGCGAACGGCGGCGGCGTCGATGCGCAGTTCGCGGTCGAAGGTCGCATCGGCATCGCTGGTGAGGCCCCGCCAGCGGGCGACCGCCCCGCCCCATGCGTCCCCGGTCGGCGCCGCCGGACGCCCGGCAAGATAAGCAAAGCTCGTCTCGTCGGGCGCGACCAGGCCGGCACGCGCACCCATTTCGATGCTGAGGTTGCACAAGGTCATGCGCGCCTCCATCGACAGCGCGCGGACGGCCGCGCCGGCATATTCGACGACATGGCCGGTGGCACCATCGACGCCGACGGTACGGAGCAGGTGCAGCGCCAGGTCCTTGGCCGAAACATCGGCCGGAAGCGCGCCATCGACCGTGATCCGCATTCCCCGCGACTTGCGTTGGCGGATCGTCTGGGTCGCGAGCACATGTTCGACCTCGCTGGTGCCGATGCCGAAGGCGAGCGCGCCGAAGGCGCCGTGGGTCGAGGTGTGACTGTCGCCGCAGACAATCGTCATCCCCGGTTGCGACCGCCCCTGTTCGGGTCCGACGACATGGACGATGCCGTTGCGCGGATCGCCCATTGCAAAACGCTCGACGCCCGCACGGTCGGCGTTGACCTCCAGCGCCAAGAGCTGCGCGCGCGCCGCTTCGTCGGCGACCCCCGATGCCCCGGCCGCCTGCCCTTCGGTCGGAACATTGTGATCGGAGAGGGCCAGCGCCCGTTCAGGCCTGCGCACGATGCGGCCCGAGGCCGCAAGCGCCGCGAAGGCCTGCGGCGAGGTCACCTCATGAAGCAGGTGCAGGTCGATGTAGAGGATCGATTCGCCATCGTCCTGCGCCACGACATGCGCGTCCCATATCTTGTCATATAATGTGCGCGCTCGCGCCGGATTGGTCATGCCGCATCACCCCCGCCGGCACGACTTCGGGGCGCGCCATAATACTTAGATATCTAACTTATATGGCATGTTCGCGGCTCGTATCAAGCGCTTTTCCGCCAATCCCGATTTTCACAATCATGCAATACTTAGTAGTTGAAGTATTATTTCGGCATGATATGAGAGCCCTCGGGAACGAGGATAGAACCGACGGTACGAACCGAGGATGGATAATCCCGACCGGCGACAACACGGCACAAGCCGACACACCCGTTCCTTGGACAGACGAGCCGGATGCGTGCGCCGCACTTCCGAACGCGATTATCCGTGCGGAAACGGATTCCGCGCGCCGGCGAACGGGAGGACGACATGAAGACCGCTTTGCTATTGCTTTCGACCGCCGCAATCGCGCTTTCAGCCGCGCCGGCGCACGCTCAGGATATGGCCGCCCAGGCCGCGACCGACGAAGGCACGACCGCCGACGACACCTATGGCGAAATCCTCGTCACCGCGCAGCGCCGTTCCGAAAGCGTGCAGGACGTGCCGATCGCCATCTCCGCCTTCAACAGCGAGATGGTCGAGGCGAGTGGCAGCACCAACATCACCAGCCTCAACGGCCTCGCGCCCAATGTCGTGCTGCAGACGCAGGGCCTGGTCGCCAACGTGCCGATGATCTCGATCCGCGGCATGAGCACCGCCGACCCCGATCCGAACGCCGACCCCAAGGTGAGCACGATCATCGACGGCGTCTATATACCCTTCGTGTCGAGCACGATGCTCGACCTGTTCGATGTCGAGCGGATCGAAATCCTGAAAGGCCCGCAGGGGGTTCTGTTCGGCAAGAACAACCTTGCCGGCACGATCAACGTCATCAGCGCGCGCCCGACCGACGATTTCGGCGGCGAAGCGCGCGTCTCGCTCGGCTCCTACGGGCTCAAGCAGTTCCGCGGCAAGATCAACTCTGGCCGCTTCGCGAACGACGCGCTGGCGGCCAAGATCGCGGTCAATTTCCGCGACTATAATGGCTATGCGCGCAACGTGATCACCGGCAATCGCCTGAACGGCGCCAATGTGAAGTCGGTGCGCGGCGCGCTCGAATATGATCAGGGCGGCGCGTTCGATTCGACGCTGATCGTCGACTGGCTGAAGCAGAAGACGATCGGCCCGGCGCCGCATGTGCTCGACAATGGCGATCCCAATTGGGACCTGCTGCCCGACGCAGTGAAGACCGACGTCTATAAGGCGGCCGTTCTTTTCGATCCCTATGCCAAGACCGAAAGCTATGGCGGGTCGTGGAATTCGAACCTCGATGTGGGTTGGGGCACGATCAGTTCGGTGCTCGGCTATCGCCACCTGACCTATGTCACGCGCGGCGACTTCGACGGCCTGATCACCCCCGCCCCGCAGCTCGACGTCACCCGCGATTTCTCGGGCGAATCGAAGAGCGCCGAACTGCGCTATGTCTCGCCCGCCGGCGAGCCGGTCGATTTCGTCGTCGGCCTCTATTATCAGGCGGATAAATGGCGTCAGTTCAACACCGTGCTCGCCAACCCGACGACCACGACGCTGGCGCAGCTCCACCAGGATACCGAAAGCTATGCGTTGTTCGCGCTCGTCAACGCGCATCCCGCCGAGGGCCTCACGCTGTCGATCGGCGGCCGCTACAGCAACGACCGCAAGAAATACGACATCGCATCGCAGGCCTTCGTCAACGGTAACCGAATCTCGTCCTTCGCGAGCAGCCTCGAGGCCTCGTGGGCCGAGTTCACGCCGCGCCTGACGGTGAATTATGAAGTCACCCCCGACGTCATGGTCTACGCCAATTATTCGCAGGGCTATAAGGCCGGCGGCTATAACTCGCGCGGCACCATCCCCGAGAATGTCGGCCCCTATGATCCCGAGCGGGTTACCGCATTCGAGCTTGGCGCCAAGACCGACCTGTTCGACCGGCTGCTGCGCCTGAACGTCGCCGGCTTCCTCAACAATTACCGCGACCTGCAAAGTTCGGTAACCAAGATGGGATCGGTCCGCGCCGAGAATGTCACGACAAATATCGCCGCAGCGAAGATTTATGGCTTCGAGGTCGAAAGCGTGCTGCGCCCTGCAACCGGCTTCTCGATCGGCGCCAATGTGGCCTATCTGCATGCGCGCTACACCGACTTCTGCGCGGACACCAACGGCGTGTTCACCAATGGCGCGCCAGAGCCGGGCCAGTGCGGGCCGGCGGTGCCGGTCCTGCTCAACGGCGTTCCCAACGGCACCTTCGCGGTTCCGGTCGATTCGTCGGGGTTGGACCTCGCCAATGCGCCCAAGTGGAGCGGTAGCCTGTCGCTCGACTATGCGATCCCGACCTCGTTCGGCGAGGTGAAGCTGCACAGCGACGCGCGCTATTCGTCGCGCTTCAACACCTGGGGCCGCAGCAACAATCCGGGCTATTACCGCAACGAGGTGGTGCTGGTGAATGCGAGCATCGCGGTCGCCGGCGATGACGAGCGGTGGAAGGTCACGCTTTATGGCACCAATCTGACCGACAAAAAGGTGATGTCGGGCGCGACCAATGCGGGCGCAACGCCGATCAGCCAATTCTATCAGGCGCCGCGCGAGTTCGGGGTCGACTTTGCGGTGAAGTTCTAAAATCCTGCGCCCGCGGTGCGTGAGGCGCGCCGCGGGCCGGCAACGATCGGGAGAGAGACATGGGCTGGGATGTGAATCGGCGAACCTTCGTCGGCGGCATGGGCGCGCTCGCCGCGGCGGGGCTGGCGCTGCCGACCTATGCGAAGAACGGCAAGAAGCTCAACGTGCTGATGATCGTCACCGATCAGGAACAGAGCGTCGCGAGCTACCCTGCCGGGCTGCTCGAAAAACTGCCGCATCACCGCGAGTTGATGGAACGCGGGATGCTGGTCGAAAACTACCATGTCCACACCACCCCCTGCACCCCGTCGCGCTCGACGATCTTCCAGGGCCACCACACCCAGCAGACCGGGCTGTTCCTCAACAGCGACAATGCGCCGAACCCGGTCGCGGCGGAGGACATGCCGACGCTGGGCCATATGATGCAGGCCGCGGGCTATTACACGAGCTACAAGGGCAAGTGGCACCTCAGCCGGATGAATTTCGAGCGCAACTGGAACCGCGTGCCGGGCGGCATCTACCCGAGCACCGAGCGTGCGATGGAGAAATACGGCTTCCACGACTATGGCTTCGACGGCGAGGAGCTGGGGCTGACCTGGGACGGCTATCGCGCCGACATGTTCGTCGCGGGCGACGCGGCGCGCAGCATCTTCGACTTCGTGCGCCGCGACAAGGCGGGCGGGAAGCCGTGGTTCATGGTCGTCGGGCTGATCAACCCGCATGACATCATGTTCTATGACGCCACCGGCGAGCAGGCGAAGCATCGCGTCCATCCCGACATCCTCGCGCCGCTGCGCCGCGAACCGGGCGACCCGATCTATGAAGTCGACAACAAGTTCGACCTGCCCGAGAGCTTCTACAAGGACGATCTCAGCACCAAGCCCGAGGCGCACAAGGGCATCCAGCGGCTCAACGATCTTTTTTATGGCCCGATGCCGCTCGACGACCTCGACAGCTGGCACCGGTTCAACAATTATTATTACAATTGCCTGCGCGACGTCGACCGGCGGCTGGGGCAATTGCTGTGGGCGCTCAAGGAAAGCGGCCAGATCGACAATACGATCATCCTGTACACCAGCGACCATGGCGAACGCGCCGGGGCGCACGGGCTGCGCCAGAAGGCCGGCACGATGTACCGAGAGGAAACCAACATCCCGATGATTATCGCGCATCCCGATGTGAAGGGCGGACAGACCACCAAAGGGCTGATGGGCGCGATCGACATCGCGCCGACGCTGATGACGATCGCCGGGCTGTCGGCGGACGAAGGGAAGAACCGCTTCCCGAACCTGCCGGGGGTCGACGTGTCAGAACTGCTGACCTCACCGACCGTCCCGACCGAGCGCGACAAGCGCGGGCATTTCTTCAACTATGCGGTCGCGCATATGTGGGAGCCCAATTCGACCAAGGTCGTCGGGCCGCGCCCGCCGGGCGAACAGGTCGCCGACTACAGCAAGATCTACGATCTCGAAAAACGTCGTCTGCACCGCGGCGTCCACGACGGACGCTGGAAATTCGCGCGCTATTTCGCGCCGGCGCACCACCACCAGCCGAAGGACTGGAAGACGCTCAATGCCCGCAACGACCTCGAGCTCTACGACACCCACGCCGACCCCAGGGAAATGGTCAACCTCGCGAATGATCCGAAGCACCGCAAGGAGGTGATGCGGCTCAACGCGATGGTGAACGCGCTCGCGGACCGCGAGATCGGCGTCGGGCTCGACGACGGCCGCGAATATCCGGGGCCGACCGAGATGTACAACCAGCCCGGCTAGTCGTGCAGCGACGCCGCGTCGGCGCAGGGCGCGGTTTCGGGCTGGATCGTCGCGTGATGGATTTCGAACCGCGCCTCCAGCATCGCGGCCAACGCGACGCGGACCACGTCCACATCGCCGCCATCGGAGACGACGACATGCGCCGTCAGGCTCGCATCGTCGCCCGCGACCGACCAGATATGCAAATCGTGCACATCGGCGACCCCCGGCTGCGCGCGCATCGCCGCGCGCACCGCGTCGAGATCAATGCCGCGCGGTACGCCCTGCAACAGGATATGCGTCGTGTCGCGGAGCAATATCCACGTCCGCGGCAGCACCCACAGACCGATCGCTATCGCTACGACGGGATCGACCCAGTTCCATCCGGTCCCCCAGATCAGCAACGCCGCGCCGATCACGCCGACCGACCCCAACATGTCGGCCCACACCTCAAGATAGGCACCCTTGACGTTGAGGCTGTCGTCCTTGCCGCCCGCGAGGATACGCATCGCGAAGAGGTTGACGAGCAGCCCCGCGCTCGCGACCAGCAGCATGCCGAGCGACTGGACCTCGGGCGGCGCGAAGAAACGCTGAACACCTTCATAAAGGACGAAGCCCGCGACGAGGAACAACAGCACCGCATTGAAGGCCGCGGCGAGGATTTCAAAGCGGCGATAGCCATAGGTGCGTCGCTTGTCGGCGGGACGCTGGCCGATGCGGATCGCGGCGAGCGCGATCGCCAGCGCCGCCGCGTCGGTGAACATATGCGCGGCGTCGGACAGCAAGGCGAGGCTGTTGAACAGCCATGCACCGACGAGTTCGGCGACGAGGAAGGTCGCGGTCAGCCCGAGCGCGATCGACAGGCTGCGCGCATTGGCACCCGCGCCGTGATTGTGCGCGTGCCCCGCCTCGCCATGATCATGTCCTGCGCCCATGTCGCTTCTCCGTCAGGATGCCGCCAGCGCGGCGGCCTGCCGCAATTCGCCGCGCGCCTGGCGGAACACTTCGAGGCTGCCCCAGATCGCGAGGCCCGCCATGATCGCGGCGACAGCGAGGTCGGGCCAGCCGCGGCCGGTGCCGAACACTCCGAGCGCGGCGGCGAGCACCGCGAGGTTGCCGATCGCGTCGTTGCGCGAGCATATCCACACCGAGCGCATGTTCGCGTCGCCGGTGCGATAACGATAGAGCATCAGCGCGACGACGACATTGGCGGCGAGCGCCGCGCCGCCGACGAGGCCCATGGTTTCGGCGTGCGGCGTCGTGCCGCTGACGAAACCCCATACGGTCGCGCCGAGCACGCCGAGCCCGAAGAACAGCATCGTCGCGGCCTTGAACAGCGCGGCGCGGGCGCGCCAGGCGAGCGCCATGCCGGCGACGCCGAGGCTGATCGCATAGTTGGCGGCATCGCCAAGGAAATCGAGCGCGTCGGCCTGAAGCGCGCGCGAGTCCGCCGCGACGCTCGCGACGATCTCGACCGCGAACATCGCGGCGTTGATCAGCAGCGCGATCCACAACACGCGCCGCCACTTGGGATCATTGAGCGCGGTCGTGCCGCTTTTGCCGGCACAGCATTGGTCGGCCATCTGCCAAATCTCCTTGGGATTTCGAGTCGACATCGACTATGCACCCTGTAGCAACTACAGGGTCAAGACATGAAAATCGGCGAACTCGCGCGCACCACCGGCGCCAATATCGAGACGATCCGCTATTATGAGCGGATCGGCCTGCTTCCCGAGCCCGACCGCACCGCCGCCAATTATCGCAGCTATGGCGACAAGCACCGCTCGCGGCTGGCGTTCGTGCGCCATTCGCGCGAGCTGGGGTTCACGATCGAGGAAATCCGCTCGCTGCTCGACCTGTCGGACCATCCCGAGCGCGACTGTTCGGAAGCCGACCGGATCGCCACGGGGCATCTGGAGCAGGTCGAGGCGAAGATCGCGCAACTGGCTACGCTGCGCGACGAACTGGCGCGGATCGTCGGGCGGTGCCGCGGCGGGCTGGCGGGCGATTGCCGGGTGATCGAGGCGCTGGGCGATCATCAGCTGTGCGAAGCCACGCACGCATGAGCGCGCCGCTGGCGACGATCGGCTGGTATGTGCTGGCGGCGCTCGGCGAGGTCGGCGGCTGCTTTGCGGTGTGGGCGGTGTTGCGGCTGGACAAGCCGTCCTGGTGGCTGGCGCCGGGCGCGATCGCCCTCGCCTTTTTCGCTTATGCGCTCACGCGGGTGGAGGCCGAGGCAGCGGGGCGCGCGTTCGCGGCCTATGGCGGCATCTATATCATCGCCTCGCTCGTCTGGCTCAAGCTGGTCGAAGGGGTGTCGCCCGACCGGTGGGATTTGCTCGGCGGTCTCATCTGCCTCGGCGGCGCGGCGCTGATCCTGTGGGGTCCGGGGCGCAGCTAGAGCCGATGGGCAGAGCGAAGCGTCATTTTGAGTTATATAACTACGTTTACTTTCTATCGCGATTGACATATTGGCGGGGGAAAGAGGACAGACGGCCCATGGTCGCCGGTCACGGGAAAGGACGAATGGCATGGATTTGAAGCCGGGTTCGCGCTGGAAAAGCGCGGTGTGCGACGCGCAACTGGTGGTCGTGCGGCCACCGAGCGCGGCGGGCGAACTGCAGTGTGGCGGCGTTCCGGTGCTGCCGATCGACGATGCGAGCGCGCCAAGCGGCGATGTCAACGCCGATTTCGCCGAGGGCGTGATGATCGGCAAGCGCTACACCGATGAGGCGAGCGGGATCGAAGTGCTCGGCGCCAAGGCGGGCAAG
This sequence comes from Sphingopyxis sp. GW821-FHT02C12, assembly GCF_059421785.1. NCBI lineage: Bacteria > Pseudomonadati > Pseudomonadota > Alphaproteobacteria > Sphingomonadales > Sphingopyxidaceae > Sphingopyxis > Sphingopyxis sp. GW821-FHT02C12. The sequence goes on along the minus strand of NZ_JBWKVQ010000001.1, from coordinate 3,124,954 downwards.
GGATCGCTGGCGTTCAATGGTGTCGCGATGTCGATCAAGGGCGCGAAGCCGCTTCCCGCCTCGGACTGACAGATATGCGCACGCCGCTGCTCCTCGACATTGCCGCCGATGCGTGTAGCGACCGCCTGGCGATCGGCGGGCGCGACGGCGGCCTCGATTTCACCGCCTACCGCGCGCGGGCGAGCCGGGTTGCCGCGTGGCTGGCCGACAAGGGCAAGGCGAACACCGCGTTCCTCGGCATGAACGGCGACGCGCTGCCCGTGCTGCTGTTCGCGAGCGGGATGGCGGGGACGCCGTTCGTGCCGCTCAATTACCGCCTCGCCGATGGCGATTTGAACAAACTGGTCGCACGCACCGCGCCCGCGATGCTGATCGCCGACGACGATATGCTGCCGCGGATCGCGCCGGTCGAGGGCGTCGAACTGGTCGCGCGGAGTGATTTCGAGGCCGCGTTCCTGCGCGGCGACGTACCCGAACCCGTGATGCTGGACGAGGCAGAGAATGATATCGCGGTGCTGCTGTTCACCAGCGGCACGACGGGCGATCCCAAGGCGGCGGTGCTGCGCCATGGCAATCTGACCTCCTATGTGATGTCGACCGTCGAGTTTCTCGGCGCCGATGAGGATGAGGCGGCGCTGGTCAGCGTGCCGTCCTATCATATCGCGGGCATTTCCGCGATTTTGACCGCGGCCTATGGCGGGAGGCGGATCGTCTATCTGCCCGCCTTTACCGCCGAGGATTGGGTCGCGACGGTTGCGGCGGAGGGCATCACGCATGCGATGGTGGTGCCGACGATGCTCGATCGCATTCTCGATGTGATGGCGGCGACGGCCGAGACGCTTCCGACGCTACGCGCGCTTTCCTATGGCGGTGGCAAGATGCCCGAGCCGGTGATCGCGCGCGCGCTCTCGGCGTTGCCGCACGTCGCCTTCGTCAACGCCTATGGGCTGACCGAAACCAGTTCGACGATCGCCTTGCTCGGCGCCGAGGATCATCGCGCCGCCTTCGCCTCCGACGACCCGGTGATCCGCCGCCGCATCGCCTCGGTTGGCCAGCCTTTGCCGAGCCTCGAACTCGAAATCCGACGCGACGACGGGACTTGCTGCGACGTGGGCGAGCATGGCGAGATCCATGTCCGCGGCGAGCAGGTGTCGGGCGAATATCTGCACAAGAAGGCGATCGCCGACGACGGCTGGTTCGCGACCAACGACGCCGGCTGGCTCGACGAGGGCGGCTATCTGTTCGTCGAGGGACGGCTCGATGATGTCATCGTGCGCGGTGGCGAAAATATCTCGCCGGGCGAGATCGAGGATGTGCTGCGCGGGTTCGACGATATCGCCGATTGCGCGGTGCTCGGCATTCCATGCGTCCAGTGGGGCGAGAAGGTGGTGGCGGTGATCGTGTCGCGATCGGGCGCCCCCGACACCGATGCGATGGCGGCAACGATCCGCGCCAGGCTGCGTTCGACCAAGACCCCCGAACAATGGTTTGTGCGCGATGAGCTGCCCTACAACGAGACCGGAAAGCTGCTGCGCCGAATCCTCAAGGCCGAACTGGCCGAAGAGGTCTGCGCCGGGTAGGACGGCGCGATGACCGCACCCGATTGTCACGCCGATCATCTTGGGGCCGACCGTCTGTCGGCGCCGGGCGGCACGCCGGTGCTGGTGGTCGATGCGGCGCGATGGTCGCGACCGAAGGCACCGATCCAGGCGGTGGTGATCGGGGTCGATCGCGAGGGCGCGTTGCCTGCCGTAGTTGTCGATGATTTCGACATATTGGTCACAGCGGCGGTCGGTGCGCCGCGACCATGGGTGTCGCTGGGCAGCTTTTCGCATGTGGAAGAGCTTGCCGATGCGGTGCGGGCCAATCCGCTGGCGGCGACGATCGCGGCGCAAGTGTTGCGGCTCACGGCTAAAATGCCGCTGGCCGACGCGCTGACGGCTGAATCCTTTGCCTATTCCTCGTTGTTGGGCGGCGCGGAATTTACGCGCTGGCTGGATGCGGCGAAGATCGACGATGGTCCGCCCACGCCCGCCGAACCGATCGCGATCGCGCGCGAGGGCGACCAGCTGACGCTGACCCTGAACGATCCCACCAATCATAATGCGATGACCGCGGCGATGCGCGACGCGCTATACGAGGCGCTGGCCAACGCGCTCGACGATCCGAGCGAGCCCGACGTGCTGCTGCGCGGCGCTGGCAAATGTTTCTCGACCGGCGGCGACCTGCCCGAATTCGGCAGTGCGCGCGACCTGGCGGAGGCGCATCTGGTGCGGACATTGCACAGCTGCGCGCGCGCGCTCGATGCGCTGGGCGATCGGGGGACGGTGCGGCTGCACGGCGCCTGTGTCGGGTCGGGGATCGAGGTCGCGGCGGCGGCGCATCACCGCATCGCGGCGCCCGACGCATGGTTCCAGCTGCCCGAGCTTGGCATGGGGTTGATCCCCGGCGCGGGGGGCACCGCGACGGTTGCCCGTGCGATCGGCCGGCATCGCACGATGTGGATGCTGCTGTCGGGCAAGCGCGTCGGCGCGGCGCAGGCGCTCGACTGGGGCCTGGTTCACAAGATCGAGCGTGGACCTTGACCGCCTTGCTCGACGCGGTCGCGGTGGCGGGCGACCGGCTGGCGGCAGCGGCGAGCAAACGGATCGCCTTCGACCCACGCCGCGCGCTGTCGCGGCATGACGATCTGACGCTCGCCGAGCCGGGCCTATGGTCGCCAAACCGGCATTGCCGGCTGCTACCGTGCCGCGACGGGTGGATCGCGGTGTCGCTGGCACGCGACGAGGACCGCGAACTGGTTCCGGCATGGACCGGCGCGACATTCGACGACGAGCCGTGGGATGCGATCATGGGCTTTGCGGCGGAGCGCGCGGCGAGGGTGGTGGTTGGCGGGGCCACCGACCTGCATATGCCGGTGGCGCGGGTCGGCGAAGCGGAGGCGCTGGCGGTTTCCGACCTCGGGTCCGGCAAGCCCAGCGACGGCATCATCGTCGACCTGTCGGCGCTGTGGGCGGGTCCCTATTGCGGGGCGCTGCTCGCCGAGGCGGGGCATGCGGTGGTCAAGGTCGAAAGCCCCGAACGACCCGACCCGACCCGGCTGCATACGCCGCACCTCGACAAAAGGCTGAACGGCGGCAAGCGACATCTGGTCATGGCGCTCGACGGCCCCGACCTGATCGCGATGATCGCCGAGGCGCGGGTGCTGATCACTTCGGCACGGCCGCATGCGCTGGCGCGGTTGGGGCTTGACGAGGCGCGGCTGTTTGCGATCAATCCCGACCTGTTGTGGATCGCGATCACCGCGCATGGCTGGTCGGGCGATGCCGCGATGCGGGTCGGTTTCGGCGACGATTGCGCGGCGGCGGGCGGGCTGGTGCGGTGGGAGGATGGCCGGCCGCGGTTCATCGGCGACGCGCTGGCCGATCCGTTGACCGGGCTGACCGCGGCGACGCTGGCGCTGGAGGCGTTGGCGGCGGATGAGTGCGGGTTGCTCGATGTTTCGCTCGCCCGCACTGCCGCGACTTTCGCCAAGGCGATGGCATGAGCGAGCGGTTCGACCTGATTATCCGCAATGCGCGCGCCGCCGATGGGGAGCCGCGCGCTGTCGCCGTTCGGGATGGGCGCATCGCGGCCCTCGGCACGGCGGTGGATGGCCATGGGCCCGAGATCGACGCCAAGGGGCTGACTTTGGGGTCGGGCCTGCACGATCATCACCTCCACTTACTGGCGACGGCGGCGCGGATGGAGTCGGTCGATCTCGCCGATTGCCGGACGGTCGGCGCGGTGGTCGCCAAGCTGCGCGCCGGAGCCGGAGTCCCTGGAACCTGGGTACGCGCGATCGGCTATGACGAGCGGGTGGCGGGGTTGCCCGACCGGGTCTTGCTCGACGCCTGGCTGCCCGATCATCCGTTGCGGGTGCAGGATCGGACGGGGGGCTATTGGCTGCTCAACAGCGCGGGCGTCGCGAAGCTCGGCGAACCGCCCTTCCCCGATTGCGTCCAGCGCGATGCTGACGGACGCGCAAACGGGCGAATCTGGCGCGGCGATGCCTGGCTGCGCGGGCGGATCGGCGGGACACCGCCGTCGCTTGCGGCGTTGGGTATGAAGCTGGCCGAGTGGGGCGTGACGGGCGTGACCGATGCGGGTGCGTCGAACGGGCCTGCCGAGGCTGCGCTGCTCGCGGGCGCTATGCCGCAGCGGCTGGTGATGATGGGGAGCGAGGAGCTACCCGCGAGTGAAGGCTATGTGCTGGGGCCGCTGAAACTGCTGCTCGACGAGAATGATTTGCCTCCGGTGGACGCGGTCGCGCGGCGGATTGCGGCGGCGCGCGCTTTGGGACGCAATGTGGCGGCGCATTGCGTGACGTTGGGCGAACTGGTCTTTTATCTGGAAGCGTTGGTTGTGGCAGGCGGGGCGCAGACGGGCGACCGGATCGAGCATGGCGGGATGATCGCCGACAGCCTGATCGGCGATATCGCGGCGGCAGGATTGACGGTGGTGACCCAGCCGAATTTCATTCACGACCGCGGCGATCGCTATCGGGCGCAGATGGAGGCGGACGATCTTGGCGATCTCTATCGGCTGGGTTCGCTGACGCGCGGCGGGGTGCGAGTGCTTGGGGGTTCGGACGCGCCTTATGGCGATGCCAATCCTTGGGTGGCTTTGCGGGCGGCGACCGATCGGCGGACGCGCGGGGGCGACATCATCGGGGAGAGCGAAGCCGTCGGGCGGGCGGAGGCTTTGGCGCTGTATCAGGGCGCGCTTGCGATCGGGGCTCCAGCGGACCTGATATTGTATGACTGGTCCCAGGATATGGGTGCGTTGGGGACCGTTGGTTTGTCCATGATCGGCGGCGAGATCGTCTGGCAACAGTGAAACCGACCTCTGTCTGGATCGTCATTGCGAGGAGCGAAGCGACGCGGCAATCCAGAGTAGGCGTAAACCGCCCTGGATTGCTTCGCTGCGCTCGCAATGACGACGTTTATATGTCCGGGACGCGCTGCTTCAATCCCGCACCAGCAGCATTGCCCCCGCGAGCGGGCCGCCTGAGGTCGAGGTGGCGCAGACCTGCGGGTCGCCCTTCACCTGCCGCGCCCCGGCGCGGCCCCAGAGCTGGGTGCAGGCTTCGTGGACCGCACCATAGGCGTGGAGGCGGCCGCCCGACATCGCGCCGCCGCCGGTGTTGACCGGCAGTTCGCCGCCCAGCGCGATACGGTGGCCGCCGTCGATGAAATCCTTGGCGCCATAACGTTCGCAAAAGCCGAAATTTTCGAGCCAGTTGATCGTGTGGAAGCTGAACCCGTCATAAAGCTGCGCGATGTCGACGTCGGCGGGTTTGAGGTCGGTGCGGCCCCACATCATCTCGGCAACCTTGGGCTGCGCCTGCGTGTCGAGTTCGGCCAGTTGGGTCCAACTGTTGCGGTAGCGCATCGACGAGCCGATCGACTCGATGCGGATCGGCGGATTCTTCAGGTCGCGCGCGACGTCCATGCGCGAGACGATGATCGCGGCGGCGCCGTCGATCGGCACGTCGCAGTCGTATATGCGCAGCGGGGTCGCGATCAGCGGCGACGCGAGATAATCGTCGATGGTGATCGGGGTCTTGTAGATCGCGTTCGGATTGAGCGCGGCGTTGCGGCGCTGGTTGACCGCGATCTGGCCGACCTGCTCGGGCTTGATGCCGCTTTTGTGGACATAGAGATTGAAGAACAGCGCCTGCTGGAGTGCGGCCGCGTAAGTGTAATAGGGCGCGTACCAGGCGAAGGGGCCCGCCTGTCGCTGGCCCTCGCGGAGCAGCGAATTGGCGTAGGCGGTCTTGCGCGCGGTTGCCTCGTACATGGTGCGGAAGATCAGGACGTTGCGGCAGAGGCCCGCGGCGATCGCACCGATCGCGTTGAACACCGCGCCATATTGGCCGGGTGCCTCGCCGCCGCCGCCGTACCAGCCGACTTCGAGCCGCAGCGCATCCTGCAGCGCCGCGCAGCCGACCGGCGAGAAGCCCGAGCCGTCGGCTTTCTCGCCGGGCCAGGTCGCGATGCCGTCGATGTCGGCGCGAGTCAGCCCGGCGTCGGCGATCGCTTCGAGCGCGGCATCGACGGTGAGTCCGAGCGCGGACTTGGTCGCGCCGCGCGAGACTTCGGACATACCGACGCCGGTGATCGCGGTGTTTTTCTCGGCGAAACGGGTCATGATTGCACCGGACGGAAGAGGGGTATCCACAAATCCTCGGCGGGTTCGAAGACGACCTCGACCTCCATGTCGAAATCGACTGCGTCGGGCGGACATTCAACGATGTTGCAGGGAATGCGGACATCGTCCTGCTCCGCGATCGCGACCAGCGCGAGGACATAGGGTTCGGTCAGGTCGGGCACCCAGGCCTTGTGATTGACGGTGAAGGTAACCACCCTGCCCCGTCCCGACACCGCGTGCGGCGCGACGTTGCGGCTTTCGCAGCGCGGACAAAAGGGCACCGGCGGATGAACATAATATTCGCAGTCGGCGCAGCGGTGGATCGCGAGCTTGCCGTCGCGGCCCCATGTCCAATAGGCCTGATTGTCCCGGTCGATCACCGGCAACGTTCGCGCAATCATGTCTCTCTCCCAGTTATTACACTAGGTCATAAACCAAGAGTTGACACATCGTCAATTTTTGCGATGATGCGCCCAACGATAAATCAACTGGAAGAGGAGAGTCGCCATGCAGATGGACGATATGGTGATCATCAGCGTCGACGATCATGCGGTCGAACCCCCCGAGGCTTTTATCCGCCACTATCCCGAGGGCAAGAAGGACCGCGCGCCGCGGATCGTCCAAGACAATGGCAAGGATATCTGGTCGTGGAACGGTCAGCGTTTCCCGACCATCGGCCTCAACGCCGTCGTCGGCCGTCCGCGCAGCGAATATGGCATGGAGCCGAGCGCCTTCGCGCAGCTCCGCCCCGGCACCTATGACCCGAAACTCCGCGTCGACGACATGAACGCCAATGGCGTGCTCGCCTCGCTGAATTTTCCGACGATGCCGAGCTTTGCCGGCGGCACCTTCGTGTCGATGGCGCAAAAGGACCCCGAGGAGGCGCTGCTCGCCTGCCGCGCGTGGAACGACTGGCATGTGCAGGAATGGTGCGCGACCGCGCCCGGCCGCTTCATCCCGATGTGCCTGATCCCGATGTGGAACATGGACGACACGCTCGCCGAACTGAAGCGGATGAGCGACCTTGGCGTCCATGCCGTCAGCTTCTCCGACAATCCGTCGAACATCGGCCTGCCGAGCATCCACAATGAATATTGGGAGCCGTTCTGGAAGGCGTGCAGCGACTATAAGATGGTGATCAACTGCCATATCGGCACCGGCGCGCGCGCGATGCATCCCTCGCCCGAAAGCCCGATCGACGCATGGATCACCGCGATGCCGATCTCGATCGCCAATTCGGCGGCCGACTGGACCTTCGCGAAATTCTGGCAGCGTTATCCCGATCTGCGCATGGCGCTGAGCGAGGGCGGCATCGGCTGGATCCCCTATTTCCTCGAGCGCGCCGATTTCACGCACGAACATCATCATGAATGGACCTACACCGACTTCAACGGCGAACGGCCGTCGGACCTGTTCAAGCGCCACATTATCTGCTGCTTCATCGACGACCAATTCGGGGTGAAGAATCTGGAATATATGAACACCGACATGATCGCCTACGAATGCGATTATCCGCATTCGGACACGGTGTGGCCCAATGTCCCCGAATATCTGTGGGCATCGGTCAATGGGCTGGAGAAGAATGTGGTCGACAAGATCACCCACCTCAACGCGATGCGCGAATACAGCTTCGACGCCTTTGCGCTGAACGGCGGGCGCGAGAATTGCACCGTCGCGCACCTGCGCGAGCTGGGCAAGGACGTCGACGTCAGCCCGCGTCACAATCTGGGCGGGCTCAAGACCGACAGCATGGACGCGATCGGTCAGGCGCGGCGTCCGGTGACGTCGGGCGACATCGAACGCATGTTCGCGTCGGCCTGAGCGGAGGATATCATGACCGAGACGACGCTCTCTCGCTGTCCGATCGCGCATGCCCCGGCGGATGCGCCGCCGGTGCCGGCGCATGTCCCCCCCGAACGGGTGCTCGACACGCGCTTTGCGCAGGGCCAGATCGCCTATGATCTGCCCGATCCCTATCTGCCCGCCGATGTGATGCGCGACCCCTACGTACCGCGCATCCTCTATTACCCCTGGCCGACGAGCGGTCGCCAGCATGGTGCATGGACGGTGTCGCATTATGACGACATCCGCCGCGTCTATGAGGACAACGACATTTTTTCGACCGAGGGCGCTGCGCAGTTTCAGGCGCTGGCGGGCGAAACCTTCCCGTCGATCCCGCTCGGCATCGATCCGCCCGACCATGGTCGTTATCGCAAGTTCCTGAACCCCTGGTTCACCCCGGTCGCGATGAACGACATGGAGCCGAAAATCCGCGCGATCGTCAGCGAGATGATCGACGCCGTGGTCAAGGACGGCGAGGTCGATATCGCCTATGACTTCGGGCGCATCTACCCGGTCCGCGTCTTCCTGAACCTGATGGGCTTTCCCTTCAGCATGTTCGACCAGTTCCTCGAATGGGAATATGCGATCCTGCACAACCCCGACATCGGCGCCAAGGCCGAGGCGGTGAAGGGCATCCTCGCCTATCTTCGCGGCTTCATTGCCGAGAAGCAGGCGAGCCCCGACGAGACGCTGGGGAGCTATATCGCCAACGGGTCGATGGACGGCCAGCCGCTGACCCCCGACGAGACGATCGGCATGACCTGGTTCCTGTGGCTCGGCGGGCTCGACACGGTCGCGTCGACGATCAGCCAGATGTTCCGCCGCATGGCGCTCGACACCGAGCTTCAGGCGCGCATCCGTGCCAATCCGGAGATCATCAACAGCGCGGTCGAGGAGTTCCTGCGGGTCCAGCCGCTGGTCAACAGCGGGCGGCGGATCAAGAAGGATTTCACCTGGCACGGCGTCGACCTGAAAGAAGGCGACTGGATCGCCTGCATCAACAGTTCGGGCAATTTCGACGAAAATCAGTTCGCCCGCCCGCGCGATTTCGATCCCGAGCGCAAGAACAACCGCCATTTCACGCTGATCGGCGGAGTGCATATCTGCCTCGGCGCGCATCTGGCGCGGCGCGAGCTGCGCGTGCTGCTGAGTGAATGGCTGACGCGCGTGCCGCCCTTCCGCCTCAAGCCCGGCGCCGATACCACCGTGATCCCGGGGCTGCTGTCGATCCGCAACCTGCCGATCGTCTGGGACACCGAAACCGCCTGACAGGAACAAGACCATGGCCTTTTTGAAATATGACGACGCCATCTATGTCGGCGGCGAATGGCAGAAGACCGACCAGCGCGAGGCGGTGATCAACCCCGCCGACGAAAGCCTGCTCATCGAAGCACCCGTCGGCAGCGCGGCGCAGGTCGACGCCGCGATCGGCGCGGCGCGTGTGGCGTTCGACCAGGGCGACTGGGCCTATATGCCGGTTGCCCAGCGGCAGGCCATCCTGACGCGCTTCCTCGACGCGCTCGACGCGCGCAAGAGCGCGATCGTCGACATGATCGTTGCCGAAGCCGGCGCGACGCGGATGCTCGCCGAGTTCCTGCAGTACGGCATCCCGATGAAACATGCCCGGCGGACGATCGAGGTCGCCTCACGCCCCGCCGTCTCGTCGCTGCCGGTCGAGCTGACCCCCAATGCACAGGGCCGCACGACGCTGGGCACCGGAGTGGTCAGCCGCGAGCCAGTGGGCGTGGTCGCGGCGATCTCGCCGTACAACTTCCCCTTCTTTCTCAACATCGGCAAGGTGATCCCGGCGCTTGCGGTCGGCTGCACCGTGGTACTCAAACCCTCACCCTATACGCCCATGCAGGCGCTCATCCTCGGCGAGATCGCCGACGAGGTCGGGCTGCCCAAGGGCGTGCTAAGCATCGTCACCGGCGATATCGAGACCGGCAAGCTGCTGACCACCGACCCGCGCGTCGACCTCGTCCACTTCACGGGGTCGGACAAGGTCGGGGCGATGATCCAGGCGCAAGCGGCGCCGACGCTGAAGCGCATCGTGATGGAGCTTGGCGGCAAGTCGGCGCTGATCGTGCGCGCCGATGCCGATATCGCGAAGGCCGCAGCGGCGGGGATCATGGGGTTCACGACGCATGGCGGCCAGGGCTGCGCGCTCACCACCCGCCACATCGTCCACAACAGCATCCGCCCGCAGTTCGTCGCGGCGATGCAGGCGATGCTCGAGCATCTCAAGATCGGCAATCCCGCCGATCCGAGCGTCAATTACGGCCCGCTGATTCGCGAAGTCGCGCGCAAACGCACCGAGGATTATGTCGCGATCGCGCGGGATGAGGGTGCGACGCTGGTCGCCGGCGGCAAGCGGCCCGAGGGACTCGACAAAGGCTATTATTACGAGCCGACCTTGTTTGACAATGTGAAGAACGACAGCCGCCTGGCGCAGGAAGAGGTGTTCGGGCCGATCGGCGCGGTGATCGGTTATGACGATGACGACGACGCGATCGCGATGGCCAACCACAGCGATTTCGGGCTGTCGGGCGCGATCTACTCGGCCGATGCGGGACAGGCGTATCGCATGGCGCTGAAGCTGCGTACCGGCGGGGTCGGGATCAACGGCGGTGCCGGGACGATGCAGTCCGACGCGCCGTTCGGCGGCATCAAGCGCTCGGGCTACGGCCGCGAATATGGCGAAGAGGGCCTGAACGAATTCACCTACCAGAAGGTCATCGGCTTCCACGCCGAATAAGGGGACGAGCCATGACCAAAGTGATGTCCGGCATTCGCGTCCTCGAGGTCGCGCAATTCACCTTCGTTCCGGCGGCGGGCGGGGTGATGACCGACTGGGGCGCCGATGTGATCAAGATCGAGCATCCGGTGCGCGGCGACGCGCAGCGCGGCATCCAGATGCTGCAGCGACTGGCGGTCAATCCGCAGCGATCGTCGCTGATGCAACATCCCAATCGCGGCAAACGCAGCGTCGGGATCGACATTTCGACCGAGGAAGGCCGCGAACTCCTCTATGAGATCGCGAAGACCGCCGATGTCTTCCTGACCAACTACCTGCCCTCGGCGCGGCAGAAGCTGGGGATCGACGTCGAGCATATCCGCGCCGCGAACCCCGACATCATCTATGTGCGCGGCAGCGCGTTCGGCGACAAGGGGCCCGAGCGCGACAAGGGCGGGTTTGACAGCACCGCTTACTGGGCGCGCGGCGGATCTGCGGTGCTGGTGACCCCCAAGGAACTCGACGGGCCGCTGACCCAGCCGGGACCGGCTTATGGCGACACGATCGGGGGCATGAACATTGCGGGCGGGATCGCCGCGGCTTTGTTCCACCGCGAGCGCACCGGCGAGGCGACCGAGGTCGATGTGTCCTTGCTGTCATCGGGGATATGGGCGACCGCCTGTTCGGTCGACGTCGCGATGGAACTGGGCAAGGACCCGTTCGAGAATCTGATGCCCGGCGGCGGGCAGTCGGTCGGCACCAACCCCTTCATGGGGGTGTTCAAGACGGCGGACGGCAAGTTCATCAATCTCACCGTGCTGTCGCCCGGACCCTATATCGAGGATGTATTCGGCCATCTCGGCATCCCCGAAGCGGCGCAGGACGAGCGTTTCTCGACTGCCGAGGCGATCATGGCCAATGCGGCGGAGGCCTATCCGCTCGTCAAGGCGGCGATCGCGGCGCAGCCTTACGCCTATTGGATCCAGCATCTCAAGACGATGCGCGGGCAATGGGCCGCATACCAGTCGGTCCATGATGTCGCGAGCGACGAACAGGTGCTGGCCAACGACCTGATCTTCGAAGTCGAGTCCGCAGACGGCGGCGCGCCGATCCGGCTCGTCGCGAACCCGGTGCAGTTCAATCACGCGGGCGTCGAAAACACGCGCGCGCCCGAGGCGTCCGAGCATACCGAGCTGTTCTTGATGGAACTGGGGCTCGAGTGGGACCGGATCGAGGATCTGAAAAACAAGAAGGCGATCGCCTGAGGGCGCGACGGTCATGCCCCCTCCCCTGCGTGTCGGCATCATCAGCGCCGCCTGGGGCGCCAAGGCGCATCTTCCCGCCTGGCGCAGCCTCGACGGCATCGAAGTGACCGCGATCTGTACCTCGCGGCCCGAAACAGCGGCGAAGGCGGCGGCGGATTATGGCGTTGCGCGCGCCTTCCATGATTTTCGCGCGATGGCGGCCGATCCCGAGATCGACATCGTCGATTGCGGCACGCGGCCGCCTTTGCGCTACGCGATGGTGATGGCGGCGCTCGGCGCGGGCAAGCATGTCTATAACGGCATTCCTTTCGCCAAGGATCTGGCCGACGCGCGCGCGATGCACGCCGCATGGCGCTCGGCCGGCACGGTCGCGGTGGTCGACGCCTTCATGCAGGCGGTGCCCGCGATGGTGCGGATGAAGGCGATGATCGATTCCGGCTGGGTCGGCGAGGTCTTCGGCGCCGATGTGGCGTTCGAGGTGCCGTTGTTCAGCGCCGCGCAGACCAATGTGCCGGGCTATGTCTGGTTCGCCGATCCCGCCAATGGCGCGAGCGCGGGACGCAATTTGGGTAGTCATATGCTGCACCTGCTGGTGCATTTTTTCGGGCCGGTGGCGTCGGTGACGTCCGATATGTCGCTTGCCTTGAAAGAATGGCCGCTGGACGGCGAGATCATCCGCCCCGAAGTGCCCGACCGGGCGTCGATGCTGCTGCGCCATGCCTCTGGCCTGCCGACGCGGGTCGAGGCGAACTGGGGCAAGATCGGCGGCGAGGGTTTCCGCTTTTCGGTGTGGGGGTCGAAGGGGCGGCTCGAGGCGCGCGCGCCGGTGTTTCCGATGGCGCATGATACGCGATTGTTCGGAACGCGCGATGCGGCGCTGGGCACGGCGGCGATGGACGAGATTATGGTCGAGGCGGACTATCGGGCGGTGGCGGGTTGCCATGCGGTGGCCGAGCGCCCCGAGACCGGGCTGTTCGCGCTCGCGTCGATCTTTGCGGCGATGCGCGATGCGATCAATGGCGAGGGTATGGCGGCGCCCGATTTCGCGCAGGGATTGCATGTGCAGGACGTGGTCGAAGCGGCGGTGCGCGCGAGCGACGAGCGGCGCTGGGTCGATATTCAAGCTTAGAAAAAGAACCCGTGCTCCCGCGAATGGGGGAGTCCATCACCGGCCGGCGCCACTTTGAACCGACCGGAGATGGGTACCCGTCTTCGCGGGGACACAGACCCTTTTTCCACCGCTGGATTTCAATCCCGCCGCAGCAGCATCGAGCCCGCGATAAATCCGCCGCCCATGCCGCACGCCGCGACCTTGGCGTCGGCGACCTGACGTCCGTCGGCCTGCCCCCAAAGCTGCATGCACGCCTCGTGCAGCAACCCGAAGCCGTGCAGCCGCCCGCCCGACAACTGCCCGCCGCCGGTGTTGACCGGGAAGCGCCCGCCGGGGCCGATATTGCCCTCGGCGATGAAATCCTTCGCTTCGCCATGGCCGCAGAAGCCGAGCGCTTCGAGCCAATAGGGCACGAAGATGCTGAAGCCGTCGTAGAGCGCGAGCATGTCGACGTCGGCGGGTTTCAGGTCGGTGCGTTTCCACATGTCGGCGGCGCTGTCGTGCGCGCCCATCGTCGTCAGGTCGGACCGCTGGTCCCAGGTTTCCTGCGAACCGAGCGCGGCGCCCATCGCTTCGATCGTCAGCGGCGCGCGCACGCAGTCCTTGGCGGCGTCGGCGGCGGAGACGATCACGACGCAGGCGCCGTCGATCGGCACGTCGCAGTCGAACAGGCCGAGCGGCGACGAGATCATGCGGGCGCCAAGATACTCCTCCATCGTCAGCGGGGTGCGCATGACGGCAGAGGGGTTTTGCTGCGCAAAGGCGCGCTGGCCGGTGGCAACGAGGCCGAGATGCTCGCGGGTCATGCCGAACTCATGGAAATAGCGCTGCGCCATCCAGCCCGCCCAGTTCGACGCCGACATCGCATTGGCGGGAACGAGGTAGGAGTACCAGCCGCCGAGCCGGGCGCGGCCGGCGCCGGGGATGCTCGCGCGCCGGGTCGCGGTCTGCGAGCTGCTTTCGGTGAGCGCGCGGAAACAGAGCACGTGCCGCGCCTGCCCTGTCGCGACCGCCATCGCCGCGACCTGGATCGGCGCCATCTGCGACGGACCGTCGGGGACGGCGCTGTGCCAGCGGGTCTTGAGGCCGAGCGCATTGCGCACCTCGCCGGTGCCGAGCGGCGACATGCCCGGCGAATTGTCGGCCTTGCCCGGATAGGTCGAGATGCCGTCGATATCGTCCTTGGTGAGGCCCGCACAGTCGAGCGCGCGTTTGACGGCCTCGGCGAGATGGAGGATCGCAGGGCGGTTCGTCTTGCGGCCGATGTCGGACATGCCGACGCCGGTGATGGCGGCGTTCAGGGTCATTGCGCGGGCTCCCACTGCGGGAACCAGACATCGTCGACGTTGGCGAAGGCCACGCGCACGGCCTGCCCTATCCTGACGGTTTCTGGGTCGGTGTTCACCACCTCGGCGGTGACGCGAACGCCCGGGGCGCCGTCGAGATCGACCACTGCGAGCGCGAAAGGCACCGGCATGTCGGGCATCCACTGCTGGTAGTTCACGGTGTAGGTATAGACGGTACCGGTGCCGGGAACGGTTTTGAATTCAACCGCTTCGCTCCAGCACTTCGGGCAGACGAGTTGGGGCGGATGGATCGCATGATCGCAATCGCCGCAAAAGGCGATGATGAGTTCGCCTTGCGCGCCGCCGGTCCAGAAGGCGGTGTTTTCGGGGGTGAGTTCGGGGAGTGGTCGCATCGATTTTCCTGCAAAACGATCTTGGAAGTTCAAACCTGGAGCGTGGCACCGCCGCTTACGCGGAGCGTTTCGCCGGTGACGAAGCTTGCGCCCGGCGACACGAGCCACAGCATCGCCTCGACGATGTCGCGCTCCTCGCCTTCGCGTTGGATGATCTGCATCGCCATCACATGGTCGACCACCGGCTGCGGCAGTTCGGCGCGGATGGTGTCGGTGAAGATCAGTCCCGGCGCGATCGCGTTGACCCGGATGCCATCGGGCGCGAGTTCGTTCGCGAAGGAGACGGTCAGGCCGCGCACCGCGAGCTTCGAGACGCCATAGGCCTTTTGCGCGCCATAGGCCGCCATCGAGGCGATGTTGACGATCGATGCGCCTTCGCGCCCGGTCATGAAGGGCCGCGCGCCGAGCGTGCAATAGACGACGCCCCAGACATTGACCTCGAACATTTGCCGCGTGCGTGCGGTACCGAGTTTACCGATGAATTCATTCGCCTCGGCCGAATGGATGCCGGCATTGTTGATCAAGATATCGATGCCGCCATGACGATCGGCGATGTCGGCCATCGCGGCGCGAACGCCCTCCTCGTCCGCGACATCGACCATGACAGCCTCGGCGCCATGGCCGATTTCGGCGGCCGCCGCCTTTGCCGCAGCTTCGTCGAGATCGAGCTGCACCACCCGGGCGCCGCGCTCCGCGAGCGCCATGCCGAACGCCTTGCCAAAGCCGCGCCCGCCGCCGGTGATGACGGCGACCTTGCCCGTCAGATCATGCACGATCACGGCCTTCTCCGCCTGCGGCAGCCGCCGTCTTTGGCAGCAGCAATGCGACCAGCACGGCGGCGGTGCACAGCGCGGCGATGACGATGACGGTGATGTCGTAGGCGAAGGGCGACGGATAGCTTTCCTTGCCACGGCGAGCGATGTCGACGGCCAGCAGCGTGGTCACCATCTGTGCGCCGATGCCCATGAAGAGCTGGCGGATGACGGTGAGCAGGCCCGAAATCTCGCTGATCCGTTCGGGCGGCGAGGCCTGGGCGATGATCGTCGGGGCGACCGAAAAGAGCATGGTGGTGCCGAAGCTGATGACGATGAGCTGGACGACGACCTTCCCGAAGCTGTCGACATCCATGACGAACCAGAGCAGCCAGCCGGAGACCGTCACGATCCCGCCCGCGATCAGCGCAAAACGTCCACCACCGCGCGCCGCGAGCCAGCCGCCGAGTGGCCCGGCGAAGACCGAGCTGAGGTTCGACGGCAGCTTGGCGACGCCCGCGAGCGTCGCGGTGAAACCAAGGCCGGCGATCGTCCAGAGCGGCGCCTGCATCAGCAGCGAGAAGAAGACGGTGATCTGGAGTGTGCTCATCGCGACGAGCGCGGTCACCGCGCTGCCGACCGCGATGGTGCGGTCCGAAAAGCTGCGCACCGCGATCAACGGATTCGGGCTGGCGAGGCTGGCGCGCAACCACCAGAGGGTGAGCAATATCCCTGCGCCGAGCGCCGCGAGCGGCAGCGGGGCGGCCCAACCCCAGTCCTTGCCCATGGTGAAATAGACGAGGACAAGTGCGACGCCGGGCGCGAAGGCAAGGCCAGAGAGCCAGTCGACGGGTTGGCTCGCGGCTTGGCGCGGCGAGCGTGGCAAGAGGCCGGCGATCGCGACCGCGGAGACGGTGCAGAGGCCCGCGCTGGCGAAGAAGACGCCGTGCCAGCTGAAATTGTCGACGATCACGCCCCCGACGACGAGCCCCGCCGCGGTGCCGATCGAGGCGCCCGAGATCATCAGCCCGATCGCCATCGGCGCGCGGTCCTTGCCGGCATTTTCGTGGACGAGACCGATGCACAGCGGCAGGATCGCGCCGGTGACGCCCTGCATCAGGCGCCCCGCAAGGAGCACCGGGAAATTGGTCGACAGCGCGCTGATCAGCGAGCCGACCGCGCCGATGACCAGCACCACGACGAGCACCTGCCGCCGCCCGAACAGGTCGCCGAGACGCCCGACGATCGCGGCGATCGCCGCGCCGACGATCAGATAGCCGGTGATCAGCCAGCCGACCATCGCGGGGTTGCCGAAATCCTCGATCAGCTTCTTGAGCGCGGCGAGGATCATCGCGGTCTCGAACGAGCCCGTGACCTCGGCGATCCAGAGCGCGCCGATGATGAGCGGAAGATTGCGGCGCGGTGTCACCCTAGCCCGCGATCGCCTTGGCGCCCTCGGGCACCCCTACCTGTGCGGCGCGGACCTCGATCAGGTCGACGCCGATGTCGGCCGGCAGGCCGATGACCGAGAGCAAAGCCTTTGCCATCGATTCGGGGGTCGCGCCCTCGCCCGTCATCGACGCATGGCCGGTTTCGACGATCTTTTTGTAAAAGGCGGCGACGGTTTCCTGCGACCAGCTCTTGCCGCCCGACCCGCCCTTGACCGACCCCGAGCGCAGCACGGTGACGCGGATGTCGTCGCTGCGCAGTTCGTCGCGGAGGCCATGGCAGAGGGTTTCGACCGCCGCCTTGGTCGCGGCGTAGAGCGCCAGCATCGGGAACGGCATGTTCACCGACTCGCTGCTGATCGCGATGACCTGACCCTTGGTTGCGCGCAGATGCGGGATCGCGGCGCGGATCAGCCAGGAAACGCCGAGGATGTTGATGTCGATATGGCTGCGGATCATCTCGTCGCTGCCCGCTTCGAAGGCGAAGGGGTGGAAGATGGCGGCATTGGCAACGACGACATCGATGCGGCCGAAATGGGTGGCCGTCTGCGCGACGGCGGCGTTCACCGCCTCCGACGAGGCGACATCGCAGGCGATCGGCAGCACGGCATCGCCATATTCGGCGGCGAGGGTCTCGAACTCCTCCGACGGACGTGCGAGGCACGCGACCTTCACGCCCGCCGCGACAAGCGCGGCGACGAAATGTCGTCCCATTCCTTTTGACGCGCCGGTTACGACGGCGACCTTGCCGCTCAGCCCTTCCATCCCGAATCCCCTGATTTTTGGTCTTTTCGTTTCATTTTTGACGATACGTCAATTTTTTGCCATATCGCAACCCCGCTGTTAGGATGGCGGCAAGATTTCGGGGCAGGATCACCTATTTGACGCAGACACAGGCTATTACGACGGCACCGACCCCGCCCGAGCGCAAGCTCGGCGCAAAGGGGCAGCGGACACGGCAACAACTGATCGAGGCGACGGTCGACCTGCTCGAAACGCACGGATTGCGCGACGTGTCGGTGGTCGACGTCGCGCGCGCAGCGCAGACGTCGCCCGCAACCTTCTATGTCTATTTCAAAGGGGTGCCCGAGGTGGTGCTGGCGGCACTCGAGCATGCGAGCCAGACCTCGCCCGCGCTCGAAGCGGTGATCGCGCGCGACTGGCTGGCCCCCGGTGCCGAGGAAGCTGCGGCGGCGTTCGTCGAGGAATATACCGGCATCTGGAATCGCAACCGGACGATCTTCGTCGTGCGCAACCTCGCGGCCGAGGAGGGCGATGCGCGTTTCTATGAGGCGCGCATGACGCAGGCGCGTCCTATGATGGATGCGATCAGCCAGCAGGTCGTACGCGCGCAGGCCGCAGGACGGACACCCGCGCACCTGTCGCCGCGGTCGTGCGCGGGCACGGTGCTGATGATCCTCGAGCGCCTGTCGGCGATCGGGCCGATGAGCAGCCATTCGGACGGTGTCGGCTATGCCGATCTGAAGGCGGCGGCGGCGCATAGCATCGCGATGATGCTGGGCGCGCGGGGGTGAGAGATATTTCCCCTTCCGCTTGCGGGAGGGGCAGCGAGACTTGCGAGCTTGCTCGCTAGTCGCAGCGGGGAGGGTTGGCGAGGTCACAGGCCCTCCCCTAACCCCTCCCGCAAGCGGGAGGGGAACATTAGCCCGCCGCTTCCGCGATCATCTTCTGGATGTCGAGTACGCCGGTCGCCAAACCACCCGCGAGGCCCGCGTCGACGGGCAAACACACGCCGCTGATGAAGCTCGCGGCGTCGCTGTTGAGCAGGATCAGCGGCAGCGCCTGTTCCTCGGCGGTCGAATAGCGGCCCTTGGCCTTCGCGAAGGCGCCGAGCACCGCGTCGCCCGCCACTTTGCGGAATTCACCGAGCATCGGGGTGTCGATCGGGCTGGGCATGGTGCAGTTGATGCGGATGTCGCGACCGATCAGGTCGGGGGCGCGGACCTGCGTCCAGGTGTTGATCGCTTCCTTGGCGAGGCTGTAGGGGTCGCCCACTTCCTCGGCACGGTCGAGATACCATTGACGCGCCTCGGCAAAATCCTCGATCGCGATGAATTCGCGCAGCAACGGCTGGCGCGTCAGCCATTTCATGCCGCCGAGCGACGAGACCGAGACGATCGCGGCGCCGGGGTTGAGGTGCGGAATCCATCCCTCGGTCCAGGCGCGGATGCCGAGGAAGTTGACGGTGACGACATCCTCACCGGGGAAGGTCTGCGGCAGGCCCGAGACGTTGAAGACCGCGTCGATCTTGCCGCCGATCTTGTCGATACCCGCCGCGATGGCATCGGGGTTCTTGAGGTCGACGGTGGTAAAGCTCGCGAGATTGACCGGCGAGGGTTTGATGTCGGCGCCATGCACTTCGGCGCCGAGGTCGACGAGCGCGCGCGCGGCGGCTTCGCCGGTGCCCGAGAAGCAGCCCATCACGACGACGCGCTTGCCCTTATATCCCAAAATGTCGGTAGCCATGTCCCAAACCTTTCCTGATTGTGTCGGATCGCCGCTATGCGAGCGCGGCAAATTTCGTGTTCGCGAGGCCGCCCATCGCGTCGGCCATCAGCGCCGCTTCGCGCACCTCGTGCGCGTTGCAGAGGATGATCGCGGGGGCGGTGGCGATGGTGCCTGCCGCCACGGCGGTGCGAAAGGCCGTCCAGGCGGCGCGATAGTCTTCGAATTCGGCGCCGAGTGTGGCTTCGATTTCCTGCTTCTCGGCCGCGTGAAATCCCGGTTCGAAACGTTCGATCGCGCGCCACCATTTGATCAGCCGCGCCATGCCCTTTGCCTTTACCGCCGCCTGCTGGTCGGCGAGGCGCGGGACGATGGTGTCACGAATATCGTCGAGCGCGATGGCGAAGCTGCGGTCGTGCGATCCCTGCGGCGCGTCGGGCATTGTGACGGACGGCAGCGCAATGCCCGCGGCTTCTGCCAAGGCGTTCGAGAGGACGCGGCGGTGGATCGTCGAATAGACGAGGTTCATGCCGAGATTGGGCGGCGGCGGCGCGTCGGGATCGTCGTAGCGCGAGCGGCGTGCGAAGCTGGTCTGGAACAGCAGCCGCCAATAGCGGAGGCGCGGCAGGTCGACTTTGTGGCCGCCTGCGGCCTCATAGGCGGCGAAGGCCTGCGGGAGCGGCACGAAGCCCTGAAACAACATGCGCAGCGCCAGCATCGCGAGGTCGGCCATCGGGTCGCCATAATGGACGAGTTCCCAGTCGAGCAGCGCGGTGACTTTGTCGCCTTCGTAAAGGAAATTGCCGGGGCCGGCGTCGCCATGGACGATGACCGGCGCAGGCATGTCGGCCGGAATATTCGCCTCGAGCCAGTTCAGCGACAGGTGGATCAGCGGGTCCCAGCCCTTGCCGCCGTTGCCCGCGCGCAGCTCGGCGATGCGGCGACGGATGAAGACCTCGGCGGGTTCGACCGGGCCCATGCCGTCGATCGGGTGCGCGCTGACGTCGATGCGGTGGAGCGCGGCGAGCTGCGCCATGAAATCCTGCGCCAGCGTGTCGCGCTGCGCGGTATCGGCGATCGCGCCGAAGCGGTCCTTGCCCGGGATCATGCCGCAGACCAGCGCACGCTGGTCGGGCACCGAGGCGTAATAGGGCGCGACGCGGACGCCGGCGTGGGCGAGCGGACCCGAGAGCGCGCGGAGCACTGCAGCTTCGCGCAGGAAGGCGGCGTCGTCCCCTGCCCCGGCCTTGTGCACGTCGTAGTTCATATAAGCGCTGGCGGTGCGGCGGTCGGGCCATTGAAGATCGAGTTCGGCGCCCTCGCGCGAGGCGCCGCCGCCGCCGCGCGGGCGAACCGCGACAACGCGCGCGCCGCTGGCGTTTTCGACCGCGGCGGCAAGTCCCGGTGGAAGGAGGTCGTGCGGGGTCATCCGACGATCTTCGCTTCGCGGAACGCCGCGATCTCGGCGTCAGAATAGCCGATTTCGCGCAGGATCTCGTCGCTATGCTCGCCGACCGCGGGGCAGCAGCGCTTGAAGACGACAGGGATTTCGCCGAAATTCCAGAAGGCGCCGGGCTGTTCGACGATGCCGTAGAGCGGTTGCGGCAGCACCGAGACGAGGTTCAGTTCGCGATTGCGCGGATCGTCGAAGAAGCGGTGCATCGCATTTTCGAAATTGACCGCGTCGGCGGGGACGCCTGCGGCTTCGAGCGCGGCGATCAGGTCGTCGGCGTCGCGGGCTTTCGCGGCCACTACGAAATCGTCGCCGAGCAGGTCGCGCATCGCGGCCTGCTGGTCGGGCTTGAGCGCGGCGACCGCGACCCATCCGTCGACGCATTCGAAGATGCGGTGGTAAGGCGAAAAGCCGGTCTGGTCGCTGGTGAGGTGATAGGTTTCGGTGAGTTCGCCGTCGGCGCCGATCAACCGTTCGCCCTGGGTGAAGGCGGCCATTCCGAGCAGCGAGGTCTGGGTCGTGTAGCCACGCCCGGTGGTGCGCCTGGTGTAGAGCGAGGCCATGAGTTCGACGAGACAGCTTTGCGCTGTGGAAACGTCCATCGTGCCGGGGCGGTTGAAGATGGGTTTGTTGCCTTCGCCGCCATTTTCGAATTCCCAGCCGGCGATCGCGTTGAAGATCGAGTCATAGCCGGGCCAGTTGCCGCGCGCGCCGCGCTGGCCATAAGCGCTGGCATAGTTGAAGGCGACGTCGGGATTGTATTGGCGGATGCCTTCTTCGCTGAGGCCGAGCTTCGCCGCGCCCTTGAAGCGCATATTGTGGTGGACGAGTTCGGCCCACTGGATCAGCCGTTCGAGGATCGGCTGGGCTTCGGGCCTGGTGAGGTCGAGCGCGAGACTGCGCTTGCTGCGCGCCGCGGCCTGATAATAGCGGTGCATGAAGCGGATGCGGTCGCCGGTCAGCGCCTCGACCTTGATGACATTGGCGCCCATGTCGCCCATCATCGACGGCCCCATCGGCCCGGCGAGGAACATGCCGAGGTCGAGCACGCGGACGCCTTCGAGGACTTCGGCGGGGGCAGCGTTGGAAGCAGGCGCGGGTTTGGCGGTCCAGACGCGGTCGCCGCCTTCGCCGAGGCGCGGCGCCGGCCGGCCCTGCGGCAGGTCGGCGTCGGTGTGGAACGGGACGTTGGGCTGGCGGGTCCGACCGAGATCGGGATCATCGACTTCGACGACATAGCCGTTTGCTTCAACGTCGTCGTGGCGAAGCATCTCGCCCATCGGAAAGGCCGGTTCGGCGGCGATGTCGGCGGCGCGGAGGTCGGCGAGCCAGTTTTCGAGCGGACGGAGCTTGAAGGCGTCGGCTTGACCGGCTTCGGTTTCGAGGTCGATCTCCGCCTCGGCCATGACGTCCCACATCGTCGGCATCGTCGCATAGTCGAACTGGCGGGTCGGATCCATGATCTGGAGCCAGTCGCCGCCCTGGCATTGGAAAAGCTGCTGCGAAATCGGGCGGGCGCCGGGTGGATAGGTGATCGGGTTCGGCATCGGCCCCTCGCTGTTGCGCGCCCAGACGAGGGGAAGCGTCGCGAGGAAGCCCTGAAAGATCGAGGTGTGCGCGGGGCCGCCCTGCCCCGTCTGCAATCGCATGACGAGCCGCGCGAGCAGGCCGGCGGCGGCGAGATGCGCGGCCGACCAACTGCCTTGCTGGTAACGGTAAACGATCGGGCCGGGACGGTAGCCGTCATTCTCGTACATCGCGCCGACGCGTGCGGCGACGAGCAGTTCGTCGTCGCTGCGTTCGACATCGGGATGGTTCGCGGGCGAGCCGGTGATCGCGGTGACGACGAGATGCGGATGGCGCGCGGCGAGGCTGGCGTCGTCGAGGCCGAGCGCTTTCGCGCGCGACGGGGTGAACTGGTGCAGGAGCGCGTCGGCGCAGGCAAGGCGCTCATTCAGTGCGACCAAGCCTTCAGGCGTATCGAGGTCGAGCACGAGGCTCTTCTTGCCGCGGTTCCAGTTGGCGAAGGGCGCGGTGCCGCGCGCGGGGTCGCCGCCGGGGCGTTCGACCTTGAGGACATCAGCGCCGAGTTCGGACATCATCAACCCGGCGACCTGGACCGCCATGCCCTCGCCGATCTCGACGATGCGAAGGTCGCCGAGCATCGGTCAGGCCTTCTTGAAGTTGGGCAGGACCCAGTCGTCCTGGATCGGGGTCCAGTCGACGGTCACCTTCATCCCGATATGGACTTCTTCGGCATCGCAGCCCGAGACGTTCGCATTCAGGCGGGTGCCCGGCGCGCCGTCGAGGTCGACGACGACGGGGACATAGACATAATCCTCGCCATTCTTCGGATTCTTGTTGCAGATCGCAAAACTGAACACCGTCGCGGTCCCGGGGAGCGCGGGCCACTCCTTCGCGCGGCTGCCGCATTCGGGGCAGATCGCGGTCGGCGGCATGCGGAAATGGCCGCAGTCGCCGCACTGGCACGCGGTGAGCTTATGCTCTTTCGCCGCCTGCCAGAAGGGCTCGGTATCGGGGTTGGTGGTGATGCGAATCTGGTCGCCGGGAAGCGCGCGGGCGGGGCCATAGGTCATGTCGGTCAGTCCTTGCGCAGGATGAGGCTGGAGACGGGGAGCGACGCCGGGCCGCCCGAGACGAGCGCAAATTCGGCGTCCTTGACCTGATTGATCGCGGTGCCGCGCACCTGTTCGACGCCCTCGACGATGTGGGTCATGCCGATGATATAGGCTTCGTTGAGATTGCCGCCGTGGGTGTTCACGGGCACGCCGCCATTGACGCCCTTGCCGGTCGCGGGATCGTAGCGCAGCTTACCCGACAGGACATAATCATTGCCCTCGCCCTTCTCGCAAAAGCCATAATCCTCGAGCTGCATCAGCACCATCGGGCTGAAATGATCGTAGATCAGCGCGACGTCCATGTCCTTCGCCGACAGGCCCGACTGCGCCCATACGCGGTCGGCGGTGAATTTGTGGCCCGAGCTGGCGAAATGCGGGTCGGGCATGCCCATCCATGCGAACGCCCTGCCCCATTCGCGCTGGCCGCCATGCGCGGCGGCGTGGACCACCGCGGGCTTGTGGCGACAGTCCTTGGCACGGTCCATCGTCGTCGTGATCACCGCGACCGCGCCGTCGGTTTCGAGGCAGAAGTCGAGCCGGCGCAGCGGATCGGCGAGCATCACCGAGGCGTCATATTGCTCCTTGGTCAGCGGTTCCTTGCGCACCGCCTTCGGCCGGTTGTGGGTGTTGGCGCGGGTCGCCATCACGACCTCGCCGAACGCGTCCTGCGTCGTGCCGTAAAGATGCATGTGGCGACGCGCGAGGACAGACATCAGATGGCCGGGGCCGACGAGGCCCGAGGGCTGGAGGAAGCTGTTTTCGGGATTGGGCGCCGCCGAGCCGAAGACGACGCCGAGCCGATGCTGCGGCAATTGCTGCAGCGCCATCAGCGTGACGGTGTAGGTGCAATCCTCGTTCATCAGCCCCGCGGTCGCGAGGCCGATCGCGCCGGGGCAGCCGCCGCCGCCGCTGGTCAGCGTCGCCGACCAGCTGATGTGCGGCATGCCGAGGGTTTCCATGAGCGACGCGGTGTCGAACTTGTCGAGATAGCCGGCACCCGCGGTCGAATAGTAAGAGAAGCCGTCGATCTGCTTGTGGCTGATCCCCGCGTCGGCGCAGGCGTTCATGATCGCCTCGGCCGCCATGTCGTTGATCGTGCGCGGCCAGCTTTTGCCGCGGACATAATAGTCGGTCGCCCCGATCCCGACGATCGCGCACTTGTCCTGATTCACCCAGGCCATGCTTCTCTCCCGATTCCCAGTTATCTAACTAGGTTGGATATGATGCCTAGGCCATATTGTCCAGCCGTCAAGCGAAATGGAGTTTGCGATACTTGCCGCGGAAATAGAGCAAGGGGTCACGACGCGGTTCGAAAATGGCCTTGAGCACGCGCCCGACAAGGAGAAAATGGTCGCCGCCGTCGTGCACCGCGTCGCGCGAACATTCGAAGCTGCTGAGCGACCCGGTGAGCACCGGGGTGCCATATTCACCGACTTCCCATGGGGTGACGCCGAAGCGATCCTCGCCCTTGCCCGCGAAGCGATTCGAGGTCGGCTGCTGGCCGATCTGGAGCACATTGACCGCGAAGCGTTCGGCGTCGCGAAGATAGGGCGCACTGCCGGCATTGTTGGCGATGCAGACGAGCAGCAACGGCGGGTCGAGCGAGACCGAGGTGAAGCTGTTTGCGGTCAGCCCGATCGGCGTGCCGTCGGGGCACATCGCTGTGACGACGGTGACCCCGGTCGCGAAACAACCGAGCGCGTCGCGGAAGGTGCGCGCGTCGCTGCCGGCGCGAAATTCGGGCGAACCGCGCGGGGCGCGGCGTTCGAGGAAATCGATGAGATAGCCGCCGAGCGCGTCGGCGCGGTCGTCGGTGACGACGAGCGCGCTATTCTCGACCTCGACGAGTTCGCCGTCGGGAAGCTGGGCGACGAAAGCGGCGGCATCGCCCTTTGAGACCAGTTCGCTGATCGCACCGCGCACATAGAGCGTCGGCAGCGCGATCTTTGCCGCGACCCCGTCGAGCCGCTCGGCCATCGCCGAGGTGTCGAGCGTGTCGAACAGGCGGACGTCCCATTGCGCCTGTCCCGGCGCGAGCGTCGCGGCTTCGCGCAGCCGCTCGCCGACGCGCTGCGCCACCTGCGGATCGACATGGACGGGCGAGTCGACGAGGACGAGGCCCGAAGCGAGGACCGCAGCGTCGCGTTCGAGCGCGGCGCTGGCGATCCAGCCGCCAAGGGTCGAGGCGACGACGACCGGGCGCGTGCCCATCTGCGACAGCACGGCGCGCAGATCCTCGACCAGCGCCTCGAAATCATAGCGCGCGTCCTCGGGCCATTCACTGCCGCCATGACCGCGCAGGTCGAGGCTGATGACGCGACGCCCGGCCTGTTCGAGCGAATTCGCAACGCTCGCCCACACCGCGCGCGTTTGCCCGGCGCCGTGGAGCAGCAGCACCGCCGGGTCATTCTCGGCGCCGATCACCTCGGCTTCGAGCCGAACACCTGCGAAGCCGCGATACTCAACGATGCTCATGCCTGATCCTTCTTTGCCGCTCCGGTCAGGTGCAGCCATGCGTCGAACTGGTCCGACCGGCGCCGCATCATCAGCCGGGCGATATCGGCATCACCGTCGATGATCGCCGTACACAGGCTGCGCTGCATGGCGCGCGTGCGTTCGCGCCGGTCAGGATCGGCGTAGAGGTCGCTGCCGCGTTCGTCGAGGCCAAAGCTGTAGCCGATTTCGAGGATCAGCTCGACGACAGGATTGCCGCTCATGCCCGAGATCAGACGCGCCATTTCGACCTCGGCCGCGATCAACTCGCGCGGCGTGTCGCGGTCGTCGATCGTGGCGACGAAGGCCTGCAACGCTTCGACATCGGCAACACTGCGGAGCCGCGCGGCGGCGACGGCAGCCTCTTCGGACACCGGACGGGTGACCTGGATGACATGGCCGAGATGCGCGCCCTTCATGCGCAGGAAGCGCGCGAGCGAATGGATCGCGTCGCGCGCGTCGGGGCGCTCGGCGTAATAGCCGCCCTGCGCGCCGCGGCGGATGCTGATCAGGCGGTCGCGCTCGACGAGCTTCGCGGCCTGGCGGAGCGTCGGGCGGCTGACCCCGAAACGCGCGAGCAGATCGTCCTCGGCACCGAGGTGCGTGCCCGGATCGGATGCGAGGCTGAGATTTGCAAGGTCGCGCGCGGTACGGCTGGCGAGGGTTTCGCCGGGCCGGCGGAGTTCGGAGCTTGTTGT
Source organism: Sphingopyxis sp. GW821-FHT02C12 (assembly GCF_059421785.1). Taxonomy (NCBI): domain Bacteria; kingdom Pseudomonadati; phylum Pseudomonadota; class Alphaproteobacteria; order Sphingomonadales; family Sphingopyxidaceae; genus Sphingopyxis; species Sphingopyxis sp. GW821-FHT02C12. The sequence continues at coordinate 3,098,159 of NZ_JBWKVQ010000001.1, read as the reverse complement.
CATAACAGATATCTATTTATTCGCCCTTGGATGCAATGTCTATCCCTTGAGCCGCTTGACTTATATAACTAGGTATCTTTTAATGCCGCAAAGACCGTTTGCGAGTCGACAGGAGACTGTGATGAAACCCTTTGTGTTCAGCGCCGACAGCCACATCATGGAACCGGCCGATATCTTCCTCGACGGCCTGCCCGCGTCGCTCAAGGATCATGCGATCCATGCGCGGATGGAGGGTGAATATCTGGTCACCGGGACCAGGGACAAGATCATCTACCGCCTGCGCGTCGGGCAGCATCGCGAAAAGCAGCTCGGCGATGCGCAGCGCAAGGGCATTCGCGAAATTCCGGGGCGACTCGAGGATATGGAGATGGAGGGGATCGACAGCGAAATCTGTTTCCCCTCGCTCGGCCTGTGGCTCTATTGCCTCGATAACCCCGAGGCCGAAGCCGCGTCGGCGCGGCTGTATAACGACTGGAACGACAGCTTCCTCGGTGGCCATCCGAACCGCTTCGTGCGCTGCGGCATGCTGCCGGTGCTCGATTTTTCGAACACGCTGGCCGAACTCGACTATCTTGCGGGCAAGGGTTTTACCGCGGCGATGCTGCCCGCGGTGACCCCGCCGGGGTTGCCAAAATATAACAGCGACGCGTGGGACCCGATCTTTGCCAAGGGGGCAGCGCTCGGCATCGTGTTCGTCATGCACACGGGCACGGGCCTCGAAAGCGTGATCGTCGAGCGCGGTCCCGGCGCGGGAATCATCAACTACACCAACCAGATGAACGATGCGCAGCACAGCGCGATGTATCTGGTGTCAGGCGGAGTGCTCGATCGCAATCCGGGGGCGAAAGTCGCGTTCATCGAGAGCGGCGCGAGCTGGCTCGTCGCGCTGGCCGAGCGGATGGACGAGGTGTCGGTGGCGCATGCGAATTTCGTGTTTCCGAAGCTATCGCGCTCGCCGAGCCAGATCGTCGACGACCAGATCTGGGCGAGCTTCCAGCACGACCGCGCGTGCATCGCTTCGGCGGCGGCGGGATTGCCAGGCGCGAAGAATGTCATGTGGGGGTCGGACTATCCGCACGCCGAGGGCACCTTCCCGATCAGCCGCCGTATCGTCGACGAGCTGTTCGAGGGGATGGAGGTCAGCGATGAAGTGCGGCGGAATATATTGGGGCTGAACGCGGCGCGGCTGTTCGGGTTGGAGCCCAAGGTGGCGACGAGCGAGAAGGTGGCGGCGTAACGACCAATATTCAGTCCATCATTGCGAGCGCAGCGAAGCAATCCAGGGCGGGTTTAGGCCAGCTCTGGATTGCTTCGCTGCGCTCGCAATGACGAGGCTTTAGAAGCTTACTCCGCCAGCGGCTTCGCCGTCCTCCCCGCCATGATCGCCGCGATACCGCCGACCAGCAGGCAACAGGACAGGATCGCCAGCGACGGCTGCAGCGACAGTTCGCCATAGCCCGGCGTGAAGGCCTTGCTGAGATAACCGGCGACCGTGCCGCCCAGCCCGACGCCGGCCAGCCCGATGAACATGTTGATCGTCGCCGACATCATCGCGCGCATCTGGACCGGAACCTGCGCGAAGCAGAGCGCGATGATCGGGCCGAGGTGGAGCGTCATCATGAACTTCACGACGACGAAACAGGCGAGCGCGACATAGGCGTTGCCCGCGAGCGCGAAGCCGACCCCGAAGGGGAAGCTGACGAGCAGACCGATCCCCGCGAACCAGCCGTTGAAGCGCGGGTCGGCCTTGCCATAACGGTCGCTGACCCAGCCCGCGACGAGATTGCCGATGACGAGACCCGCCGCCATCGCGCCGCCGAGCCAGAAACCGGTTTCGGTCTTGTCCATGCCATGAACGCGCTGAAAGAAGGAGGCGCCCCACAGGATGAAGGCGAAGCCGGTGAGCGGGACCATGCAAAGCAGCAGCCCGACCCAGCGCAGCGAGGTGCTGGCGGCCATCGTCCGCAGCACCTCACCGAGGCTGGTCTGCGGCGGCGCGACGGGTTGAACCACGCCGCGGCGGCGCGGCTCGGCGGCGAGCAGATAGACGAGCAGGCCGACGCCGATGCCGGGCAGGCCGACGATCAGGAAGACGGTGCGCCAGTCATACCATTGCGACAGCCAGCCGGCGAGCGCGAGCCCGCCCGACAGGCCGACGGCATTGGCGGCGAGCATCACCGAAATGATCGTCGTGCGGCGATCCTTGGGGAAGATGTCGGTGAGCAGCGACATGCCCGCCGGCCCGGCCCCCGCCTCGGCCGCGGCGAGGCCGATGCGCGCCAGCAACATTTGCACGAAGCTGTTCGCGAAGGCCGAGAGCGCGGTCGCGGCGCTCCAGATCGAGACGCAGACCGCGATGACGAGACGGCGGTCGCCGCGGTCGGCGTAGCGCGCGATCGGGAAAGCGGCGATCGCGTAGAAGGCGGCGAAGGCGATGCCGGTGAGCAGCCCGAGCTGGCCGTCGTCGAGGCCGAGTTCGACCTTGATATCGTCCTGGAACAACGTGAAAACCTGGCGATCGACGTAGCTGAGGATGGCGACAATGATGAGCAGGGTCAGTGTGAGGCCGCGGCGGTTGCTGGTTTCCGAAGACATATTCTTCCTTTCGCGGGGGGACGAAGGTACAAAAATCCCGGGCAAAAAAAGAGGGAGGTCCGGCAAGCCGTCCCTCCCCCAATGCTCCTAGGAGCGCCCTGTGGTCCTTAGAATTTGAAAGTCCCCGTCACGCCATAGCTGCGCGGTTCGTTGTACGAGGTGCCGATGTAGATGTTGCTGAGCAAAAGCGTGTATTGCTGTTCCTGATCGCCCGTCAGGTTCTTGCCCCACAGCGCCAGCTCGAAGTTCTTCTCCGGCCCGAAGCTCAGCGCGACGCGCGCGTTGAGGATGCCGAGCGAACCCGATTGCGCAACAGCCGCGACCTGATCGGCCTGCGCCTGCGTCAGCGCCAGCCCGCCGGGCCCGGTCGAGGTGAACATGTTCGTCGGAATGTCGATCTGCGGCATCTTGCCCTGCCAGGCATAGACGATGTTGGCATCGAGGCCGACGCCGCCGAGGTCCTGCTTGAAATTGGCGCCAACCGAGAATTGCTTCTTGACGATGCCGACGAGCAGATAATCCTTCTTGTCGACGGTCACGATGGTCTGGGTCGGCGGGGCGCCGGCCAGCGCCTTGCCCTCGTAGCGCGTGTATTTGGGATCGGTCAGCGCGCCGTTGGCGAAGATGGTGAAGCCATCGACGACCTCGAACGAGGTGTCGATTTCGACGCCCCAGGTTTCGGTGTCGGCGTTTTCGATCACCGTCTGGCTGATGCCGTTCGGCGCGAGAACGGGACTGCGCTGCGCACCCTTCACGACGTTGTGGTAACCCGCGACGTTGAACTTGCCGCGGCCGTCCATGAAGCTCAGCTTGGCGCCGAGTTCCTGTTCGTAGACGAGTTCGGGTTCGGCCGGGATCGAGTCCGCGAGCGTCACCGTGCGCAGCTGCATCGCCCCCGAACGATAGCCCTTGCTGTGCTTGGCATAGAGCAGGATATCGTCGCTGACGTCATAATCGACGCCGGCGGTATAGGACAGGTTCGAGAAGGTTTTCTGTCGCGAGCGCAGGCAGGGCAGCGCCACCGTCGAGGGCGTGCAGCGCACGAATTCGTCGGTGTTGTCGACGACGTCGCCCGTCTGGGTGGTCACGCGCTTGTCGTCGATCGAATAGCGCAGGCCGCCGGTGACGCGGAAGCGGTCGGTCAGCTTGTAGTTGAGCTGGCCGTACAGGCCGAAGCTGTCGTTATCGAGCGCGCCGGAGAAGTTCGACCAGCTGGTGCGGCCGACATATTGCGCCGGAACCGTCGGGCCGGCGGTGAACTTGCCGTTGAACAGGTTCGAGCGCGACTGGTCGAAGCCGGTTTCGCGGAAATAGGTCAGGCCGGTCGCGAAGTTCAGCCGGTCGTCGAAACCGGTTCCGGTGAGCTGCAGTTCGGACGAATATTGCTTCAGGTCCTGCGTGCCGCCGGTGAAGTGACCGGCGAAGCTCGTCCCGTCGAGATCGACGAGATTGTCGCTCTGGATACCACGATAGCCGTTGATCCAGCGCACCTGGCCGAAGCTCGTGTCGAGAATGAACTTCGCCGAGAAGGTCTGGGTCTTGGTCTTGTTGAAGATGCCGCGCGGATCGGCGCCGATGACCGCCGAGGGCGGCGTGATCGACACCAGGTTCGGGTTGCCGCCGAACTGTGCGCGGTCGGTCGCGGCGATGCCGTCGACGATCGGCTTGGCGGGGCCGAAGGCGGCCGGTGCGTTGAAAAAGAGGTTCTGGCGGGCCGGGCCGTCGATGTCGGTATCATACCATTCGCCCGACAGGATCACCTCGAACGTGTCGGTCGGCTTCCAGCCGAGCTTGAGGCGACCGTTGATCGTCTCGCGGCCTTCATATTTCTTGCCGGAGTCGACATCGGTCTTGTAGCCGTCGCGCTTCTGATAATAGATCGCGCCGCGGATCGCGAACTCGTCCGACAGGCCAAGGTTGACGACGGCCTGGCCGGTGCGTTCGTCGAAACGGCCATAGGTCGCGCTGACCTTGCCCGAAACTTCGCCGTAGCGCGGATTGGCGGTCTGGATCAGCACCGCGCCGGCCGAGGTGTTGCGGCCGAACAGCGTGCCCTGCGGACCCTTGAGCACCTGGACGCTTTCGACGTCGACGAGTTCGGTGTTCAGGCCATAGGCGCGCGCGATATAGAGTTCGTCGAGATAGGTGCCGACCGACGGTTCGAGCGTCGCGATATTGTCGACCTGGATCTGGCCGCGCATCGACAGCGTCAGCGCGGTCGGATTGTTGCCGGCGCCGCGAATGTTGAAGCCGGGGGTGAAGGTCGCGATTTCGTCGACCTTGTTGATGCCCTGTTCGGTCAGCTTCTCGCCGCTGAATGCGGTGATCGCGATCGGCGTATCCTGAATGTTGGCATCCTGCTTGGTGATGCCGATGACGACGATGGCATCATCGTCATATTGCGTCTCTTCGGCGGCAGGCTGGGTGGTGGCCTGGGCAAAGGCCGGGGTCGACGACAGGGCAATGGCCGCCAGCGATACCGCGGCGAGCATTCGGGCCGAATCGCGCTTCTGCTTGAAAATCATGGTCAACATCCTCCCCGCGAGGCTTCCTGGCGTCCTCGCTTCGTCAGTTGTATAACTAAGTCTAACACGTCAGACAAGTGGATTGCGTCACATTGTCACGAAACGCTACGGAAACGGTGTCAATCGTGGCTTTTCGGCAACATCGCTGCGAGCGCGGGCACGTCGGCGAGCGCGCGCAGCACGTCGTTGAGGTGGGTGCAGCCGATCGTGCCGACGAGCGTGTCGAGCACCGACTGGCGGAATTCGCCGACATTTTGCCCGACCATGCGCGCCGCCTTCATCGAGGCGCCGGGGCATTCGCGAAACGGCAGGATCAACGGCAGCGCCTGCAGCGCGAGCAGGGTGCCGTCTGCCTCGTCGATTTCGGCATAGACGCGATATTCGTGGATCGCGGTGCGCGTGCCGCCGGGATTGGGGCCGCTGTCCTGGAACCCGGCATCGACCTTGAGCACCCCCTCGGCGCGCCAGAGATCGATGCGACGGGCGCGGCGGGCGAGCGGACGCCCCTCCTGCACCGGCATGTCGTGCCAGCCGTCGGGGTCGTCGGGATTGGCGAGCGGGCCGACCTCGGTCGCCGACTGGTCGCTGTGATCGACGCTGCCGTCCTCCGACAGCGAGCTGCCGCCTTCGGTGAAGCCGGTGCAGATATTGACCATCCGCCCCTTGTTGCCCGCGGTCGATTTGAGCTTCTGGCTCGCCATGCGGGCGTGCCAGTCGTCGGTCCAGCGCGACCATATCCACCCCGCGACGAGGCTCGCTCCCGCGAAATCGTCGAGCACCTGGAACAAAGGCGTGCCACGCAGGTCGCCCAGCGTCGCCGCCAGCGCCTGGCGGCTCGCGCCCCCTGCCCGCACCCCCACCATGTCCTGCGCGCGCGCATGATGCGGGGCGACGTCGATTTCCACGATCTCGCGGATCGGCGAGGTGCGGATACGAAACTCGCCGCTGTCCAGCACAACCGGTTCCCCTTCGAACGGCGTGAGCAGGTCGCGCGCGCGGCCCGACATGATCCATGGCTGGCCGAAGCCGTCGGGCCAGTCCGAGTCGATCGAGCTGGTACGGCGGATCGAACCCGGACGGCGGAGCGGCGCCGGACCCGCCGACTGGCGTGCGAAGGGGAATTGCTGGGGTGCGTTCAAAACGGGATTCCTATTTCGGGGGCATGCGGATGGCGCCGTCGAGGCGCAGGGTCTGGCCATTGAAATAGCCGTTGCGCGCGAGTTCGAGCACGAGGCTGCCGAATTCATGCGGATGGCCGAGGCGTTTCGGGAAAGGCACCGAGGCGGCGAGGCCTTCGAAAATCGCCGGCGCACGATCCTTGACCGCGAGCATCGGCGGGGTCGCGAAGATGCCCGGCATGATCGAGTTGACGCGGATGCCGAGGTCCATCAGGTCGCGCGCGAGCGGCAGTACGAGGCCGTTGACGCCAGCCTTGAGCGACCCGTAGCCGACCTGCCCGATCTGCGCGTCTTGCGCCGCCGCCGAGGCGGTCAGCACGATCGCGCCGCGTTCGCCGTCCTCGTTCAGCGGATCGGCGTTCGCCATGCCGAGTGCGGCAAGCGACGCGAGGCGATAGCTGGCGATCAATATGCCCTGCGCCGAGAAAGCGTAATCGTCGGTCGAATAGCGGACATAACCGCCGCTGGTCTTGTCGAAGCGGACGGTCTTGCCGCCTTTCGAGATTTGCGCGCAGTGGACGAGGATGCGTTCCTGGCCATGCGCGGCGCGCGCGGCTTCGTAACCCGCTACGACGCTGTCCTCGCTGGTGATGTCGACCTTGCAGAAGACGCCGCCGATCGCGTCGGCGACCGCCCTGCCGCCCTCTTCATTGACGTCGAAGATCGCGACCTTGACTCCCTCGCCCGCCAGCGCCTCGGCGCTCGCGCGGCCGAGGCCCGAGGCTCCGCCCGTCACCACTGCCGCGATATCGTTACCCAGTTTCATGTCGATTCCTTTGATTGCTAATTATTGCAGAACTTCGAGATTGCCGCCATCGATCACGAGCACCTGCCCGGTAATGAAGCCGGCGCGGTCCGAGCAGAGGAAGGCGGCGGCCGCCGCCATGTCCTCGGGCGTGCCCATGCGCGGGATCGGATAGGCCGCCGTGCGCTCGGCGATATGCTCGTCATAGGTCTGGCCCTGCGCCTCGGCGATCTTGGTGAAGACCTGCTTGAACTGCGGGGTCGCGATCGCGCCGGTGCCGAGCGTGTTGACGGTGATGCCCATCGGGCCGAGTTCGGCCGAGATCGTCTTCGACAGCGCGAGCGCGCCGACGCGGTAGGTGTTCTGCGCGGCGCGGGCGAGCTTGCGGTGCGGCGCCTTGACCGAATTGGTACCGATCGTGAGGATGCGGCCCCAGCCGCGTGCCTGCATATGCGGGATCACCGCCTGCACCGCCCAGCGAAAGGCCATGACATTGTTGGTGTTCGCGGCGGCGAAGGTATCGTCGTCGACTTCGAGGAAACTGCCCTTCGGTCCGGAATCGACGTTGAAGATCAGGATGTCGGGCGAACCGAAAGCATCGGTTGCGGCCTGTACGGCTTGCCCGATACCGTCCTTGGTCGTGCAGTCGGCGGAGATGCCAATGGCCGTGCCGCCTGCTGCCCGTACCTCCGCTACCGCGGCGTCGATGGTGGACTGGGTGCGTGCGGCGATGACGGTGCGGCAGCCCTCGCGGGCGAATTCGTGCGCGCAGCCGAGGCCGATGCCTTTCGAGCCGCCGAAGACGAGCGCGACCTTGCCGGAAATCCCGAGGTCCATCAGGGCGCCTTTCCTTGCTGGAGCTTGAGCCGCTCCTGCAAAATATCGTTGCGGCCCGGCGAGGCGGCGACGGTCGAACCGCCGTCCATCTTGATCGTCGTGCCGGTGATATAATCGGACTTCGCCGAGGCGAGGAACAAGCACGCGTGGGCGATGTCGGCGGGCGTTCCGGCGCGCCCCACCGGGACCGTCGCACCATAAGCGGCGAGCCCTTCGTCGCCGAGCACCGATCGCGCGCGGTCGCTGGCGACGAGGCCGGGGTTGATCGCGTTGACGGTGATCCCCTCGCCCACCACATCGCCCGCCGCGGCGCGGATGAAGGCGTCGAGCGCCGCCTTTGCCATGCCATAAGCGGTCATGTTGGGGACGACGTTGAAGGTGCCGTTGATCGAACCGATCGCGATGAAACGGCCGCCGTCCTCCGCCTTGGCAAGGTGCGGGCGCGCGGCATCGAGCAGCCACCAGGCCGCCTTGGCGATGCTCGCGAAGCCCGCCTCGAGCCGTTCGTCGTCGACATGGCCGAGGCCACCGTGCGGAATGTCGGCGGCGGCGTGAACGATGATGTCGACGCCGCCGAATGCCTGCGCGGTCGCCTCGACGAGCGCGCGGCAATCGGCGTGGCGCGCGATGTCTGCGGCGAAGCATTCGGCGATGCCGCCCGCCTTTTCGATCTCGGCCTTTACATCCTGGGCCGAGGAGATGGTGCGTGCGCCGAGCATGACCTCGGCGCCGGCCGCCGCGAACGCCTTGGCGACGCCGCGCCCGACGCCCTTGCCGCCGCCCGTCACGATCACCGATTTTCCAGCGAAGCTCTCGCTCATGCGCTTACTCCTTGTGCGGTGCCGTCGCTGCCGAACTGGCGCGGCGGGAACAGCGGGATGTCCATCTGGGTCAGCACGCCCGGCGGCGCGGCGCAGACGAAAGGCACCGCGTTGACCGCGATCGTCGGCGTCGCCGAGGTGCCGCGCGGGCGGTGCAATTCCTCGCTGACCTCGGGCGCCCCTTCGACGAAGATCTTGTGGGTCACCCCGGCGCCTTTCGCGAGCGCCGGCGTTTCCCATTCGGGCGCAGCGGCGTGGTGGAGGCGCAGGATTTTCTCGTAGCGGATCATCGGTCGGCCGAGGCAATGCGCGGTGACGCGCCAGCGGGTCGCGGCGGTCCGCCCGGCGGCGACCTCGCCGAAAGCCGCGGTGTCGATGGGATAGTCGACCGCGATCGAATCCCATTGCTGTTCGATCCGATCGACCGCGAGGCCAAGGAAGTCGGCAATGCCCTTGAGCGTCGCGATGTGCCACGACGCGCCGACCTGGCTGGCGAACATCGGCGGTTCGACTGCGGGGTCGCCGTTGAAACCGTACATCAGCAGCGAGTCGGTGCCGCCATAGCCCTGCACGTCGGACATCTCGACAATCCGCACCGCGTCGAGCCGCGCGATGGTCGAGAGGATCGCGAAAAGTTGCTGGCCGAAGGCGAAGCCCGGCTCCTCACCGGTGAGCAGGAAGCTGCTGCCGCCGCGTTCGCACGCCGCGACGATCGGATCGACATGGCGCGGGTCGCCGTGCGCCGGATATTGCAAGTCGAAGTGCGAGATGCTGACGACGTTGGTGCCAGCGGCGAGGAAGGGCAGGATTTCGGCGGTCGCTTCATCGTCGCGGCCGACGGTGCTGGCGAAATAGATGAGGCAGTCGGCACCGAGCGCGAGCAGCTCGTCGATGTTGGAGGTCGCAATGACGCCGGTGGGAGCGGTTCCGGCAATCTCGCCCGCGTCGCGGCCGCGCTTGTCGTCGCCCGAGACATGCAGGCCGACAAGCTCCAGTGCGGGGTCGCCGAGGATCTGGAGCAGTCCCTGTTTGCCGAGATAGCCCATGCCCCAGGCGATGACGCGGATCGGCATCGACCTACCCCTCGAACAACGCGCGCAGCCCCGGTGCCGATGGCTTCATCGACGGGGTGCGCGGGAAATCGGGGACGATGCGGAAATGGACGGGAACCTGATAGGCGATGAGCCGGTCCTTGAGCCACGCCTTAAGGTCGTCGGTTGCGGGCGCGGCAGCCCCGTCCTTGAGGATGATCGCGGCGGCGGGTACCGCACCGAGGCGGTCGTCCGGGACGCCGACAACCGCAGCCTCGCGGATCGCCGGATGGTCATTGAGCGCGCGGACGACATCGTCGGGGTGGATCTTGAAGCCGCCGCGAATGATCGCATTGTCGGCGCGGCCCTTGATGAAGAGAAAGCCGTCGCTGTCGAGCGCGGCGCGGTCGGTGGTGCGCAGCCATCGCAGGCCGTTGCCGAGCTGCTCGCCTTTGAGTTCGAGCAGGCCTTCGGTGCCGTGCGGCAATTCCGCTCCGCTGTCGGGATCGACGACACGCGCCGCCATATTGGCGTGGACGCGGCCGACCGCGCCGCGCTTTTCCGCCCAGTGGCGATGGAAATCGTCGATCGTCCAGCCCGCGATCGCACCGGCGAATTCGGTCGCGCCATAATTGCTGCAGATCGGGATGCCGTAGCGCGCGTAGAAGGCATCGACCAATTCGGGCGCGAGCGGCGCGGTGCCCGAGATCAGCGATTTGAGGCTCGACAGGTCGGCGGGGTCGACATCGGCGTCGAGCAGCATGCGCACCGCCGACGGCACGGCCGACGCCACGGCAGGCCGGTGGCGGCGGACCGCATCGAGCCAGGCGTCAACGCTGAATTTTTCGAGCAGCGCGATCTTGCGCCCCGCCATCAGCGCGCCGATGCAGCCATAGATGCCGCCGATATGGGTCAGCGGGTTGACCACCATCGTACAGCCCGAACCGAGCCGGGGCGGATCGTCGAAGCTCTTGCCGCGTTCATATTTGGCGAAGCCGCGGAAGCTCGCGTCGAAGGCGTCGCGGCTCAGCGGCACGCGTTTCGGCGTGCCCGTCGTGCCGCTGGTCAGCATCTCGATCGCGACACCAGGCGAGGTCTGGATCGCGGCGCGGATGTCGCGCTGCACCACGCGCACGCCTTCGAGGCGCGGGCCGATCTCGATGATCGCCGATCCGGCCCGGGTCAGCGCTTCGGCGAGCCCGGGACGGGCGAGATCGGTGGCATCGGCGATGACCACGGGAAGGCGGAGCGTTTCGACGTCGGCGAACAGCCTCGCGTCGGGCAGGACCGGATTGAGCGTGACGAGGCAGCGATCGGTCGAGAGCACCGCCGCCGCCGCCGCGACATGGCCGGGACGGTTACGCAGCATCACCCCGACGCGCGCGTCCTCGGGCAGGTCCATCGCGCCCAGCGCGACTTCGATCGCGCGAACATTCTCCGCGATCTGGCGCCAGCTGTAATCGACGCCCTCGAAATCGATCTGGGTGCGATCGGGATCGAGCGCCATGATCGCGCGCAGCTTGTCGGTCATCAACGCCATTACAGCGCGAGCCCCCCGCTCGCTTCGATGATCTGCCCCGTCACCCAGCGCGCATCGTCGCCAAGCAGCATCATTACCGCGCCCGCGATATCCTCCGGCTCGCCAAGCCTGCCCATCGGGGTGTGCTTGGCGGTCGCCTCGTCCCAGCCGGGCTGGTCGCGCAGCGCGGTGATGAAGTCGGTCGCGACCGCGCCGGGGGCGACGCAGTTGCAGGTGATCTGGCGTTTCGCCACCGCGAGCGCGGTCGAGAAGGTCAGGCTCTGCACCGCACGCTTGGTCATCGCATAGCTGGCGGCGAAGGGCTGGCCGACCTTGCCCGACATCGACCCGATGTTGACGATGCGACCGCCGTCGCGGAGGCGCGGCAGCGCCGCTTGCGTCACGAAATGCGGACCCTTGACGTTGACCGCGAACAGTTCGTCGAACAGGTCTTCGCCCGCGCCCTTGAGCGTGCCATCGCGGCCGCTGCGCCCGACGCCGGCGTTGTTGATCAGGAAATCGAGATTGGGCGCGCCGCCGAACTGGGCGTCGCACGCGGTGAACAGCGCCTCGATGCCCGAGAGGGTCGAAACGTCGGCCTGCACCGCAAAGGCCTGACCGCCCGCCGCGACGATCTCCGCGGCGAGAGCATCGGCAGCGTCCTTGCTCCCCGCATAGTTGATCGCGACATGCGCGCCGGCTTGCCCAAGCCGCCGCACGATCGCGGCGCCGATGCCGCGCGAGCCCCCGGTCACCAGCGCGGTCTTTCCGGTAAAGTCGCTCATAGAAACAATCCTCCGCTGGCTTCGACGATCTGGCCGGTGACCCAATGCGCCTCGTCGCGGCACAGCATCATCACCGCGCCGGCGATGTCCTCGGGCACGCCGAGACGCTTCATCGGGGTGAGCTTCGACGTCGCCTCGGCCCAGCCGGGCTTTTCGGACAGCGTCTTGTTAAATTCGGTATCGACCGCGCCGGGCGCGACGAGGTTGCAGGTGATGCCGCGCGGGCCGACGACGACCGCGGTCGACATGGTCAGGCTCTGCAGCGCACGCTTGGTCGCGGCATAGGCGGCGAAGGGCGGCAGCGCCGAACGCCCGCCGAGCGAGCCGATGTTGATGATGCGCCCGCCGTCGCGCAGGCGATCGAGGCAGAGCTGGGTGATGAAGTGCGGCGCCTTCTGGTTCACCGCGATCATGCGGTCGAACAATTCCTCGCTGCATTTCCTGAGGCTGCCCGCGTCACCCTCACCGCCGACGCCGGCGTTGTTGACGAGGATGTCGAGATTGGGCGCACCTCCGAACGCGGCGTCGCACGCGGCGAGCATCGATGTGATCCCCGCCATCGTCCCGACGTCAGCTTGCACCGCGAAGGCCTGGCCGCCGGCCGCGACGATTTCGGCGACGAGCGTTTCGGCGGCGTCCCTGCTGCCGGCATAGTTCACCGCGACATGCGCGCCGGCCATGCCGAGTCGGCGCGCGATCGCGGCGCCGATGCCGCGCGATGCGCCGGTGACGAGCGCGGTCTTTCCGCTCAGTTCCGCCATTTCGTCTCTCCCCATGTCGTTCGACGTAATTGACTTAGTTATATATGTCGTGCAAGCCCCGTCGCAAAGAAAATGGGAGCGGGCATGTCCGAATTGATCCTGAGCGAGCGCGAAGGCGCGCTGCGTATCCTGACGTTGAACCGGCCCGACCGGCACAATGCGATGGACGACGACATGTCGTCGCTGTTCCAGAAACTGCTCGGCGATGCGCTCGATGAAACCGAGTCGAGCGCGATCCTGATCCGCGCCAACGGCAAGAGCTTTTGTTCGGGGCGCGACACCAATGTGCTGGGGCACCGGGCGCGCGACGAGAGCGATTTCCACTTCGTGCGGCGGCATCAGGAGGGGCGGCTGCGGATGCAGGAATCGACCAAGCCGATCATCGCCGCGGTCAAGGGCGGCGCGATTGGCGGCGGGTGCGAACTGGCGCTCGCGGCCGATATCCGGATCAGCGACACGACACTGAAAATTGCGCTGCCCGAAATCCTGTACGGCGTGCTGCCCGATACCGGGGGGACGCAGATGATGACCGCGCTGATCGGGCCGTCGCGGACCAAATATATGGTGATGACGGGACAGAAGATCGACGCGGCGACCGCGCTCGAATGGGGCGCGGTCGATTTTGTCGTCGCACCCGAGGAGCTCGACGCGAAGGCGCTGGAGATGGCGCACGACATCGCCGCCAAGCCGCCGATCAACCTCGCGCTGGCGAAGGAGATGATCAACCTGACGCACGGCTCGACGATCCGCACCGGCACCCGCGCCGAACTCTACGCGCAAAGCTATTTGTTCAAGACCGAGGATTATCAGGAAGCCCGCGCCGCGATCCGCGAGAAGCGCGCGCCGCTCTACAAGGGGAAATAAGATGGCCCTCCCTTCCCCTCCTCCGCTCGGCGCCAAGGCGCTGCCCGACGGCACTTATGACGGACAGGTGGTCGCGGTGACCGGCGGCGGCACCGGGCTCGGCAAGGGCATGGCGGTCGAGTTCGCGCGGCTGGGCGCGAAGATCGCGGTGCTTAGCCGCAAGCCCGAGCATCTGGAAGCCGGACTCGCCGCGATCCGCGACGTCGGTGGCGACGTCATCGCGGTGGCCTGCGATGTGCGCGATCCCGAGGCGATTGCGGCGGCGTTCGACGAGATCGAGGCGCAGCTCGGCCCGGTCGACGTGTTGATCAACAATGCCGCAGGCAATTTCCCCGCGCCGGCCGAGGAGATGACGCCGAACGGGTTTCGCACCGTCGTCGATATCGTGCTCAACGGCACCTATAATTGCAGCCGCGAATTCGCGATCCGGCGGCTGGCGGCGGGGCTGCCGGGGGCGATCCTCAACATCGGGGCGACCTACAGCTGGACCGGCGGTCCGGGGACGTCGCATTCGGCGGCGGCGAAGGCCGGGGTGACCAACCTGACGCAGAGCCTGGCGGTCGAATGGGCGCCCGACGGCATTCGCGTCAATTGCATCGCGCCGGGGCGCTTCCCGCACGACGATCTGCCCGACCATATGACGCGCCACCGTGTCGGCGAGCGCGGCGACAATACGATCCCGGGGATGCGCGTCGGCGAAGTGCGCGAACTGGGCTGGGCGGCGACCTTTCTCTGTTCGCCCTATGCGAGCTATATCAGCGGGCATACGCTGGTCGTCGATGCCGCCAACTGGCTGCGCCGGAGCCTGGTGATGCCCGAGTTCGTGCCGATCCGCGAGCAGTTCGGCCAGCGGGCGCGAGAGAGCGGGACGGCGGCGGCGGCGATTGCGAAAACGCGCGGAGACAAGGCATGAGCGCGGCGCTGGTCCTGCGCGAGGATGCCGGCGGCATCTGCACGCTGACGCTCAACCGGCCCGACAAGCGCAATGCGATCAACCGCGAGCTGTTCCGCGAGTTTCGCGGCCATATCCGCGATATCGAGGATGGCGTCGGCGATGCCGGGCTGGTGGTGATCACCGGGGCGGGTGAGCATTTCTGCGCCGGGCACGATTTGAAATCGCCGCCGCATGCCGATGCGCTCGGCTGGCTGCGGCAGGAAATGCTGATCGTCGAGCGGCTGACCCAGTTGCGCCAGCCGGTGATCGCGAAGATCCGCGGCACTTGCTACACCGGCGGGCTGGAACTCGCGCTTGCCGCCGATTTCATCGTCTGCGGGACGAGCGCGCGCTTTGCCGACACGCATGGCAAATGGGGCCTCGTCCCCGGCTGGGGGATGTCGCAGCGGCTGCCGCGCCGCGTCGGGCAGGCAAAGGCACTCGAGATGATGCTGACGTGTCAGCCCTATTCGGGTGAGGATGCCGCCGCGATGGGACTCGCCAATACTTGCGTCGCCGATGACGCGCTTGACGCGAAGGTGGCCGAACTGGCCGCGCTGATCCTCGGCAACAGCCGACACAGCAATGCCGAGAACAAAAGGCTGATCTACGACACCGACGGCCTGGCGATCGGTGCGGGCCTCAATCACGAACTGATGCGCAACGCGGGGTTCGACCCGGCGATGCGCAAGAAGGGCGAGCCGATCGCGGCCGCGAAGAAGGCAGGCTGATGGATATCGGCTTCTCCCCCGGCGAAACGCGTTTCCGCGAAGAATGCCGCGACTGGCTGCACGCCAATGTGCCCGCCGAACAGCGTCCGCTGCACGCCGCCGACGCGATCGCCTTCGACAAGGCGTGGCAGCGGCAATTGTTCGATGCCGGCTGGGCGGGGATCAACTGGCCCACCGAATATGGCGGGCGCGGCCTGTCTATCGTCCAGCAGGTCATCTGGCTCGAGGAATATGCGAAGGCCCACGCGCCTTGGATCGGCGCCAATTTCGTCGGCATCAACCATGGCGGGCCGACGCTGATCATCAACGCGAGCGAAGACCAGAAAGCCTGGCACCTGCCCCGCATCCTGTCGGGCGAGGCGATCTGGTGCCAGGGCTTCTCCGAACCGGGCGCTGGATCGGACCTTGCCGGGATCAAGACGCGCGGGCGGATCGAGGGCGACGAACTGGTCATCAACGGGTCGAAGATCTGGACGAGCTTCGCGCATGTCGCCGACTGGCAGGAACTGGTGCTGCGTACCGAAGAGGGGTCGCGGCGGCACGCCGGCCTCAGCTGGGCGATCTGCGACATGCACGCGCCCGGGATCGAAGTCCGCCCGATCCGCAAGATGTCGGGGCAGATCGAGTTCGCGCAGGTCTTCTATGACGATGTTCGCATTCCGTTGGCCAACGTCGTCGGCGGGCTCGGCAACGGGTGGAAGGTGGCGATGTCGACGCTGAGCTTCGAACGCGGCACCGGCTTTATCGCCGACCAGGTCAAGCAGAGCCAGGAAATCGCCGACCTGATCGAGGCGGCGCGCACCAACGGCATGATCAAGGACGACCGTATCGCGCACGAACTGGCGCAGATGCGCGCCGAGGTCGCGGCGCTGCGCGCGATGACCTATCGCAATATTTCGGAAGTGGTCCGCACCGGACAGCCCGGTCCAGAGGCGTCGCTGATCCGCCTGTTCACCGCCGAGCTGGGCCAGCGGCTCGACCGCATGGCGGTGGCGCTGATGGGACCCGAAATGCTCGATTTCCAATATGGCGACGACAATGCGGTCGGCGACTATCTGCGCGGTTTTGCCGGCACGATCGCGGGCGGCAGCGCCCAGATCCAGCGCGACATCATCGGCGAGCGCTTGCTCGGCCTGCCCAAATCGCGATGAGCGCGCAGCGGGCATCGCGCCCCGGCGCAGGCCGGAGCCCAGAAACGAAGGACTCCGCATGGACCTGACCCCGAACGACGATCAGGCCGCCTTTGTGGCGGCGACCACCGACTGGTGCCGCGACGCGATGCCGCTGGAGCAGGCCCGCGGCCGGCCCGCCGATATCTGGGCACAGCTCGAGGCGATGGGACTGCCGCGCATCACGGCGCCGGAGGCCAATGGCGGGCTTGCGCTCGATCACGCGACCGAGGCGCTGGTCTTTGCCGAACTCGGCCGTTTTCTCGCGCCGGTGGGCCTGCTGTCCTCGGCGGTCGCGAACCGCTGGTTCGCGGAGCCGTTCGATGGCAAGGTCGCGCTCGCACTGACCGTCGAGGAACCAGGGCCGATCCGGGTGCTCGACCCTGAGAATTCGGCGGCGGTGCTGATGCTGCAGCCCGGATCGGTGCGCATGTTCGACATCCCCGACAGCTTTACCAACCAGAATAGCGGACAGCGGCACGTCACCGAACACCGGTCTTCACTCGACCCCTCGACGATGCAGAGCTGGCAAGAGTGGACGACGACCGCGGTGTGGACCGAGGATGATGTCCGCCCGCCGCTTCACCTGCAACTGCTCGCCGTCGCCTTCGCGGTCGGCTGCGCCGATGCCGCGCGCGACATGGCGGTCGATTATGCCAAGGTGCGCGAACAGTTCGAGCGCCCGATCGGGTCGTTCCAGGCGATCAAGCATATGTGCGCCGACATGGCGGTACGCGCCGCAGTGGCGCGGTCGCAGCTTTATTATGCGGCGTGCGCGCTCGACGAAAATGCTGCGGATGCGGCCTTTCATGTAGCTGCAGCAAAGCGGCTTGCCGACCAGGCGGCGCTCGACAACGGCCGTGCGAATATCCAGGTCCATGGTGGCATCGGCATGACCGACGAGGCGTCCCCGCACCTCTGCCTCAAGCGCGCGCACCTGCTGCAGTTCATCGCGCCCGCCGATGCGGCGCTCTTGCTCGGCTGACGATGTCAGTCGTCGACGATGGCCTGGAACTCCCGTTCGAGCCATTGACGCAGGCGCGGCTCGACGCGGCCGGCGAATTCGGCGAGCGGGAGCTGGTCGCGGTAGGCGAAGAAGCCGAGCGAAACCATCATGAAGCGCGCCGCCTTCACATCGGCATCGCCGCCGCCGAACCAGTCTTTGAGCGGCTCGAACACGCGGTCGCGGAGCAGGCGCTGCGCGACCGCGCGCGCCTCGCGGTCGGAGGCGGCGCTGAACATCATCGGCAGCGGGCTGACGCGATCATCGTCGTCGGCGAAGCGCGCGACGATCATCTTGCCGAAGCCTTCCTTGGGCAGATCGGTCATCATCCGCGTGTTGAGCGCAGCGTCGAGCGCCGCCTCGAACAATTTGAGCTTGCCGCCGAAATAGCGGCTGACGAGCGACGGGTTGACCCCGGCGCGCGCAGTGATGTCGCGCACCCCTGCTTCGGAAAATCCTTTTTCGGCGAAAATTTGCTGCGCAGCAAAAAGGATCGCCGCTTTTGTGCGGTCGGCATCGCGCGTCGGTGCTTCAATCGTCGTCGTCATGACATCTCCCCGTTGACTCGTTATGTAAACCATCGTTTACTTACGTCAATGGGAGAGAGAAAATGACCGAGTCGCAGGCTCCGGCGCGTTCGCCGGTCCATGAATTCGATTATATCGCGGACCCCGGCGTTCTGGCCGATTGTCACGCGCGCTACTGGGATCTGAAGGAGACTGCACCGCCGGTTTTCTGGACGAGCGCGCATGGCGGGCATTGGGTGTGTAACACCGGCGCGTCGGTGCAGCATGTGGTGCGGCATCCCGAGATTTTCTCGAGCCGCTATCTGTCGATTCCGCCCAATCCGAACCAGCCGAAGATGATCCCCGAAATGCTCGATCCGCCCGAGCACCGGCCGTATCGCCAGATGCTGCGGCCCTTTTTCGAATCCAAGGCGATCGAACCGCTCGAGCCGCGCGTGTCGGCGTGGACCGACCAGCTTCTCGACGAAGTGGTCAGCAAGGGCGAATGCGACTTCGTCGAAGCGATCGGGTCGCGGCTGCCCGTCGCGGTATTCATGGAATTGTTTGGCTTTCCGATGGAGAAGTTCGAGGAATTCCGCGGCCTCGTTACCGGCTTCTTCCACTCGCAGGCCAGCAACGAGGAGCGCAACGCTCTCGCGCAGGCGATCGTCGGTCATCTCGCCGAACTGATCCAGCAGCGCATGGCCGAGCCGCGCGACGACATGATCTCAAAGATCGTCGCGAGCGAGGTCGACGGGCGCACGGTCAATTTCGAGGAGCTGATGTCGATCGGTTTCCTGATGTTCCTCGCCGGGCTCGACACCGTCACCAACGCGATGAGTTTCGGGATGCGCCACCTCGCGCATGACGAAAAACTGCGCCAGCGCGTCATCGACGACCCGGCGGTGATCCCCGACATGGTCGAGGAATTGCTGCGCCGCTATGCCTTTGTCGCGACGCCGCGTTATATCGTCGAGGACACTATACTGGAGGGCGCGCAGCTGCGAGCCGGCGACTGCATCCTCGCGCCGCTGCCGCTGGTCGGCTGGGACGAAGGGTTGACCGAGGACCCGAAGACGGTGTCGGTCGAACGCCAATTTTATCGCCACGCGGCGTTCGGGTCGGGAATCCACACCTGCCTCGGGCTGCACCTCGCGCGGATGGAACTGATCGTCTTCTACCGCGCGTGGTTCGCGCGCGTCGGCCATTTCCGGCAGGTTGCAAAAGGCGACGAGACGTGCCGCGGCGGCAGCGTGATGGCGCTCGAACATCTGCATCTGGCGTGGGGGTGAGCAAGATGGATCAGGCCCTGCACATGCTGATGGTGCCCGCGGGCGACGTGGCGACGCTGCGTACCTTCTATCTGGACGGCCTCGGCTGGCAGCCATGGGGTCCCGACAGTCCGGGGTCGCTGATGCTGCGCGCCGGGACGGCGGTGATCGTCTTCGTTCCGCGCGACTATCTGGCGGCCGAAAGCGGCATCGATCTCGCCGCGGCGCCGCGCGCAGTCAACGCGATCTTCGTCGAAACCAAGGCCGACGTCGACACGCAATTCGCCGGAGCAATCGCCGCCGGAGCCACCGTCACCAGTCCGATCCGCGACCGCGATGGCGGCCTCTATTCGGGCTATTTCGCCGACCCCGAGGGCAATGGCTGGGAAATCGTCTGGAGCCCGGTGATGCGTCCGGGCGCCGATGGCGGACTCGTCCTCGCCACGCCCGAAACCCACTGACCAACCGAGAAGAGGATATCATCATGGCCAGCGCAGCACCCGCAGTTCACCTGCATCTGGGGCACGAACAACGCAGCAGCGGCAGCGGCGGGACGCACCCGCATCTGCATCCCGTTACACAAGTGACGCAAGCCGATATCCCGCTCGCCGGTGCGAAGGAGGTCGAGGAAGCGGTCGCCAAGGCCGAGGCGGTGCGCGAGTCCTGGCGCCGCACGGCGCCCGAGACGCGGCGCGACATCTTGAACCGGTTGGCCGACCTGCTCGAGGCGAACAAGGCCGAATTGGCGCGCATGGCGGCGCTCGACGGCGGCACGACGTTGATGGTCGGCGAGCGCGGGGTCGATACCGCGGTCGGCTGGACGCGCTATTACGCCGGCTGGTGCGACAAGATGTCGGGCGAACTGATCAGCACCTTCGATACGCGCGGCGAACTGAGCTATACGGTGCCCGAGCCGATCGGCATCGTCGGGATCATCATCACCTGGAACGGTCCGCTGATCTCGCTGGGCATGAAGGTTTGCGCGGCGCTGGCGGCGGGCAATTGCGTGATCTGCAAGCCCGCCGAATTGACTCCCTTTGCCCCCGAGCTGTTTGCACGGCTCTGTGCGGAAGCCGGGGTTCCCGACGGCGTGCTGTCGGTCTTCCCGGGCACCGCCGAGGCGGGCGAGGCGATCGTGCGCAACAAGAAGATCCGTAAGATCAGCTTTACCGGCGGGCCGATCACCGCGCGTAAGATCCTCATCGCCTGCGCCGAGGAGATCAAGCCGAGCGTGATGGAACTCGGCGGCAAGTCGGCGAGCCTGGTCTTTCCCGATTGCGACGTGCAGGCGGCGGCCGAGCGCGCGGTGTTCTGGACCGTCGGCTGCCTGTCGGGGCAGGGCTGCGCCCTCCCCACCCGCCAGCTCGTTCATGCCGATATCTACGACGATTTTGTCGCGCGGGTGAAGGCGATCATCGGCCAGTTCAAGGTCGGCGACCCGATGGACCCGACGGTGATGGTCGGACCCGTCATCAACAAGGCGGCGGTCGAGCGCATCACCGGCATGTTCGACCGCGCCAGGGCCGACGGCGCCGCGACCTTCCTGCTCGGCGGCGGACGCTGCGGCGGCGAATTTGCCGAGGGCAATTTCATCGAGCCGACGCTGATCGTCGATGCCGACCCAGACCATGAAATCAGCCAGGTCGAGATTTTCGGTCCGGCGGTGGTAGTGATGAAATTCCACACCGAAGATGAAGCCGTCGCAATCGCCAACAACAGCGAATACGGGCTCGCCGCGATGATCCAGTCGAACGATCTGCAGCGCGTGCACCGCCTGTCGGAGCGGCTCAATGCCGGCGGCGTCTATGTCAACGGCGGGTTCCAGATCAATCCCTACACGCCATTCGGCGGGGTCGGCATTTCGGGCTTTGGCAAGGAAGGCGGCAAGGCGGGGATCGACGAATTCCTGCACTACAAGACGGTGACAATCGGCGTCGGCGCGCCGATCTTTCCGAAGCAGGAGGCGTGACCATGGCCGATTTCACCAACGACCAGTTCCGGCTCGACGGCAAGGTGGCGATCGTCACCGGCGCCGGCGGGCGCGGGAACAGCATCGGGCGCGCTTATGCAGTGGGCCTCGCCAACGCGGGGGCTAGCGTTGTCGTCGCCGACCTCAACAAGGGAGGCGCCGAGCGCGTCGCGGGCGAGATCGAAGCGGCAGGCGGCAAGGCGCTGGCAGTGGAAGTCGATATCGCCGACGAGGCGTCGGTCGCGGCAATGATGGAGGCGACCGCCGCTGCGTTCGGCGGGCTCGATATCCTCGTCAACAACGCTGCGCTGATGGTCGAGGCGGTCGGTACGCCGGCGATTCAGACGAGCATCGCTGATTTCGACAAATTGATGCGCGTCAATCTGACCGGTGCCTTGATCTGTTCGAAGGCCGCTGTGCCGTTGTTCCAGGCGCGCGGCGGCGGCAAGATCGTCAACCAACTGTCGGCGGGCGGCTTCCCCGCGCAGACCACCTACGGGATCAGCAAGGTGGCGTTGCTCGGACTGACGACGACACTGGCGACCGAACTCGGGCGGATGAACGTAAACGTCAACGCTATCGCGCCGGGGATGACGATGTCCGACGCGGGCAAGGCACTGACCCCCGAGGAAAGTCCGTTCGTTCAGGCGGCGATGGCGCGCGTGGTCAAGCAGCCCCGCGGGCTGCCGGAGGATCTGGTTGGGGCGCTGTTGTTGCTGTGCTCGTCCGCGGGTGACTGGATCACCGGTCAGGCACTGAACGTCGACGGCGGGTTCATCATGCGGAACTGAAGACCTCGTCATTGCGAGCGAAGCGAAGCAATCCAGAGTGGCGTAAACCGTCCTGGATTGCTTCGCTTCGCTCGCAATGACGGAGTTTAAGAAGCGCGCCGCAGTTCGTGCTTCAGCACCTTGCCCGAGGCGTTGCGCGGCAGTTCGTCGACGATGCTCAGCCGTTCGGGCGTTTTCTGCTTCGCGATCCCCGAAGCAAAGAAATGATCACGCACCTCATCGAGCGTCAGCGACCCACCCGGCGCGAGCACGACGCAGGCGCGCACGACCTCGCCCATTCGTTCGTCCTTCGCCGCGACGACCGCGGCATCGAGCACCGCCGGATGCGCCAGCAGTACCGCCTCGACCTCTTTCGACGAGATATTCTCGCCGCCGCGGATGATGATGTCCTTCTTGCGGTCGGTGATCAGCAGGTAGCCCCCCTCGTCGAGGCGGCCGATGTCGCCGGTGCGATACCAGCCGCCGGGGAGGAAGGCCGCTTCGTTAAGCACGGGGTCTAGATAACCCAGGAAGAGTTCTGGACCGCGGGTGCAGATTTCACCGTCCTCGCCCGGCGCGACGTCGTGACCATCGTCATCGACGAACCGCATTTCCGATCCCGCGATCGCCCGGCCCTCGGTATGGAGTTGCTTGTCGAGCGGGTCGTCGAGGACGCCCGAGGTGACGGTCGGATGCTCGCTTGATCCGTAGCAATGATAGACGGCGAGGCGCTGCGCCTGACAGCGCTCGATCAACGAAGGCGGAACGGGTGCGGCACCGACGAGATACTGGCGCAGCGAGGTCAGGTCATAGCCATGGGTGTCGGCGGCGGCGAGCATGCCCGACAGGTGGAAGGGCGTGCCCGACGATGAGGTCACCTTGTGGCGGTCGATCAGCTCGGCGGCGAGCGCCGCATCCCACTGGTCCATCAGGATCAGCGGCGTGCCCTGGCACAGGAAGCGGTACATCGACAGCGCGCCCGCGACATGGCCTGGGGGCCAGGGCGAGATCACCGCGTCATCGTCGCTGCCCGCCCGCATCGCACGCATCGTTTCCAGCTCGGCGAGGAAACCGCGCGCGCTGTGCATCACACCCTTGGGATCGGCGGTGGTGCCCGAGGTGTAGACGAGCAGGGCGAGATCGTTCGCATCGACCGGCACCGGATCGGCAATCGGCCCGTCGGCTTCGAGCGCATCGAAATCGGGGCCGATGGCGATATGGCGATCGAGCGCGGGGAGATCGCCGCAATCGGCCACCACCTGGGCATAATCGACATTGCGGAAGCGGTCGGGGGTGAACAGCCATTTCGCACCCGACTGGCGCAGGATGAAGCCGAGTTCTTTCGCGCCATAGATGGTGACGACCGGCAGCATCACCGCGCCCGCCTGCGCCGCGGCAACCGCGACGACGAGCCATTCGCGCCAGTTGGCGAGCATGCAGGCGACAATGTCGCCGCGGCCGACGCCCGCCGCAGTCATCCGCGTTCCCATGCGGCGTCCCGCCGCAACGACGTCGCCGAGCGTGGTCGTGCAGGGCAGGCTGTCCGATGCGACGGTCAGCACCGCGCCGTGCGCGCGCGCCGCAGCGGCGGTCATCGCCTCGATGAAATTCGAACTCATCCGTGCAGGGAGTCGACGGTCCGCTCGCCCTCGCCACGCGCCGCCCAGGTGTCGTTGGCGTTGCGCAGGTGGAGCCGCCAGTGCGCGACGGCGCCTTCGACGTCGCCGGCCTCGATCATCGTAACCAGTTTCTCGAAAGATTTGAACCCCGCGCGCAGGCTCTTGTACTTGTCCTCGGTCGTGCGAGGGTGGCGGCGCTGATAGTCATTTTGATGATGGCGCCCCAAATTGAGCAGCATGCGGTTCATCAAGCTCAACGTCTTGTTTCCCGTTGCCTCGACCAGCGTCTGGTGGAAAATCGACACATTGTCGACGAATTCGGCATAGCCTTCATTCTTGAGCATGTCCTCAAGCTCGGAAAGCGCTTGCCGTAGCCTTGCGAAGCCGGGCGTCTGGCCCTTCGAGGTCGCGAGCCAGCGCACGACGGTCGGCTCGATCGCGAGCCGCGCGGCATAGAGATCGGCGATCGTCGTCCCCTCGGCCTCAAGCAGGTAGCCGGCGTAACGCGACACGAGTTCGACCGACGGCTGGTGCACCCGCGCACCGCTGCGCGAACCGCGAACGACGCTGATCAGATTTTCGGCCTCGAGGATACGGAAGGCTTCGCGCAGGGTCGGGCGCGATATGCCGAGGGTGGCCATCAACGTGCCTTCGGGTGGCAGCGAGTCGCCTTCTTTCAGCTCACCGCGGACGATCTGGGCCCTGATCTGGTCGGCGACCAGTTCCGACGTCTTCGGAACCCGGATGCGCGAATTGCCACTATCCATCTGCAAAATTCCTGCCCCCTGACCCGGTCATTCTATAAGGATGCGTTACTCTAACTGCGTCTTTAGTGGCTTTGGCGCCAGCCCGCAATGTTGCTGCCATTTCCTCCATTTAGGCGCCGAAAGACAATCCTTCGTTGAGCGTCCATTTGCCGTTTTGCCCGCGTACCCAGCCCGACGATGCCCAGGTGCCGCCATCGACGGGCAGCAGGACACCGCTGATATAGCTCGCCATCGCGCTCGACAGGAAGACCGCGGCATCACCGCACTCCATGTCGACACCCTCGCGCCCGAGCGGGATGAGGCGGTTCATCGCATCGACGGCCTCGTCGCTATGCTGTTTCCATGCCGCCGGATCGACCGGGCCGGCGCGATTGCCCTGATTGCCCGGGGTGATCGTGTGGTCGGGGGCAATGCAGTTGACGCGGATGCCATGGCCCGAGAGTTCGACCGCCATCGATTTGGTGAAGCTGAGCATGCCCGCCTTGCACGCGGCATAGACGGCGAAGTTCGGCGCGGCGCGGCTCGCCTCGATGCTCGCGACGTTGACGATCGATCCGCCGCGCCCGCCCGCGACCATATGCTGCGCCGCGGCTTGGGTGGCGATCAGCATCGACATCAGGTTGATGTCGACATGTTTGCGCATGCTGCGCTCGCTCTGTTCGAGGAACGGACGCGCCGAGACGCCGCCGGCGTTGTTGGCGAGGATGTCGAGCCGGCCATATTCGGCGGCGGCGCGGTCGACGGCGGCGCGGAGCGCGGCGCTGTCCATGACGTCGCCGGGGATCGCCAGCGCCTTGCGCCCCGCTTCGCGGACCCGCTCGGCCGCCTCTTCGGCGCGTTCGGGAAAGATGTCGAAGATCGCGATGTCGGCGCCCGCTTCGGCGAGGCGGATTGCGATGGCACGGCCGATGCCGCCGCCGCCGCCGGTGACGAACGCCGCCTGCCCGTCGAGGCGGATGCGGTCAGTCATCGAGGGTGATGCCCATGACCGCGCCGGTGACATAAGCGGCGTAATCGCTGGCGAGATA
This sequence comes from Sphingopyxis sp. GW821-FHT02C12, assembly GCF_059421785.1. Lineage (NCBI taxonomy): Bacteria > Pseudomonadati > Pseudomonadota > Alphaproteobacteria > Sphingomonadales > Sphingopyxidaceae > Sphingopyxis > Sphingopyxis sp. GW821-FHT02C12. The sequence goes on along the minus strand of NZ_JBWKVQ010000001.1, from coordinate 3,072,731 downwards.
GGCAGCGAGCTTTCCGAGCGTGTCGCCGGTCTCGCGCGTGAGAATGCTGTTCACGCGGATACCGTCGCGCGCCCATTCGACGCCAAGCGTCTTGGTGAGGTTGCCGAGCGCACCCGCGGCGGCGGCCTGGTCGGCGCCAAGCGCCTGTTCCGGGGCGCCGATAAACAGCACTGCCCCGCCCTGCCCGCGAGCGCGACAGGCCTCGGCGAAATCCTTCGCGCCGAGAAAGCGGCGGTCGAGACCGAGGTCGAGGCTGGCGCGCCATTCGGCGTGTGTGAGGTCGTGCGCCAGCTTTGTCGCGGACGGCGGCGCGATATGGACCCAGATGTCATGATCGCCGTCGTTCACCAGCGTCGCGCCCGCCGCCTCGAAAGCGTCGGCGATCGCCGGGCTCTCGCCCTCGATCCGTGCGCGTTTGCCCGCCAGCCAACCACTCATTTCCACCCGCGTCATTTCCACCCCCAAGGCCCGTCGGCGCGTTCGCGCGGCGGCACGAAGTCGGGCATCATCAGCGACCGGCGCAAGCTTTCGCCGCCGTCCTGCACGATCACCTGTCCGGTCATGTCGCCAAACAGGGGTGTGCAGGTCATCGCCGAAAGCCAGCCGAATTCCCAGATGCTGCCGGTGCGCCCCGCGGGGATCATATTCTGAAGCGGCTCGATGCCGCCTTCGCGGTTTCCGGCGGTCGAGCTGGCGTGCGGAAAAAACCCCGCGGCGATCGCGTTGACCCGGATGCCATAGGGCGCCCAGTCGGCGGCGAGTTTGCGGGTCATCGTCGCCTGCGCGGTCTTGGCGGCTGCGCTGTGCGCGTCGCCGGGAAAGCCAGTCCAGATATATTGGGCGCTGTTGTTGACGATCGCCCCGCCCTGCCCCGCGGCGATGCGGCGGCGAGCAAATTCGGTCGAACAAAGGAAGGTGCCGTCGATCGCGATCCGGGTGACGGCATTCCATGCGTTGGGCGAGATATCCTCGGCGAGGACCGGAAAATTGGCGCCGGCATTGTTGGCGAGCAGCCCGATCGGACCGAGCGCCTCTTCGGCCTCGTCGAAAGCCGTGGCGACAGCGTCGGGGAGCCGCACGTCGCAGCTCATCGCATGGGTGCGCACGCCAAGCGCCGCGATTTCCGTCGCACCTTCCCGCGCGCGTTCGATGCTGCGGCCCATGACCGCGACATTGGCGCCGCCCTGTGCGAAGGCCTTGGCCATCGCGAGCCCCATGCCCGATCCGCCGCCGGTGACGAGCACCGTCTGACCCGCGAAGATATCCGCCGGATAGGGCGGTGCGTCGAACGGCGGCGGGGCCGCCACGATATGATGTGCTGGAACCGGCAATTTTCTCTCCCTTCGCGCAGGGTTGCGCCTCAGCCACGTGCGTGTCAAGACATACATAACTAGGTTATATAGGAGAGGATGATGGAGATAATCGCGGAAGGTCTCGCCTTTCCCGAAGGCCCCGTGGTGATGGCCGACGGATCGGTGATCGTCGTCGAACTCGCAGGCGGGCGGATCACGCGCTGCTGGAACGGCCGGACCGAGACGGTCTGCGACATCGGCGGCGGACCGAACGGCGCGGCGATCGGGCCCGACGGCGCGCTCTATGTCTGCAACAGCGGCGGGCTCAACCTCGTTAAATTCCAGAATGCGCGCGGGGCCGGGCATGAGGGCCGCATCGAGCGTGTCGACCTGGCGACCGGCCGGTATGAGCGGATTTGCGACAGCTGCGACGGCATCGCGCTCGAAGCGCCGAACGACATCGTCTTCGATGCCGAGGGGCGGATATGGTTCACCGACCTCGGCAAGACCCACGACGGCATCCGCACCGCGAGCGGGCTGTTCAGCACGCTGCCCGACGGGTCGGACATCGTCGCGATCAACCGCCATGCGGTGTCGTACAACGGCGTCGGCCTGTCGCCCGACGGGCTCCACGTCTATGTCGCCGACACGCACCAGGCGCGGCTGTGGCGCTATGACCGCAAGGTCGAGCCGCAGCGCCCGGCGTGGGTCGCGACCGCACCCGGCCCCGTCGGGTTCGACAGCCTCGCGGTGACGGCGGCGGGCAATATCTGCGTCGCGACGCTCTATGACGGCGGCATTTCGACGATCACCCCCGACGGCGCGGTGTCGAAGTTCGCGATCGCGGGCGAACCCTATGTCACCAATATCGCCTTCGGCGGCGCGGATATGCGCGATGCCTATATCACGCTGTCGACCACCGGCCGGCTGGTGAAGACACGCTGGGACGAGCCGGGGTTGGAGTTGTATTATTATGGCTGATCTTGCCGGTGATCGCGACGCGATCCGCGACCTGCTCGCGCGCTACACCTACAATGGCGACCGCGGGCGGCTGAACGAAATGACGGCGTGTTTCGCAGCCGACGGCGTGCTCGAATATCTCGGTAAGGCGCCGCAGGGTGCCGCCGCGATCGAGGCTGCACTGTCGTCGGGAACGCGCGATGCGCGGCTGACCTTCATCCGCCACCATATCACCAACCCGCTGATCGCGGTCAACGGCGATCGCGCGACCGCGCGCAGCTATTTCGCGGTGCACAGCAATTTCGGGCCCGACCATAGCGGCACCTATGACGACAAGCTGACACGGACCGCCGACGGCTGGCGCTTTGCGCATCGCCGGGTGCGGATCGACTGGCAGGCCGAAGGGTCGCTGTTCGACTCGATGACGTCGCGCTGAACCCCAATCGAATTCAACACAGCCGCCTTTGGCATATTGACACCTTAGTGTCATTTTGACATCAAAGTGCCATGTCAGAACGTTTCACCGATTTCGAACGATTCGCCGACGAGGTCGCGCGGCTGCGCGGGCGGATGCGGGCGCTTTTTGCCGACACGCGCGCCGAGAGCGGGTTGCCCGAGATGGAGCTGATGGTGCTGACCGCGGTAGTGAACGCCGCGGCGCCGCCCACGGTCGCACAGATCGGGCGCAGCCTCGGCCATCCGCGCCAGGTGGTGCAACGCGCGGCGAACCGGCTCGCCGAGCTGGGCCTGGCGGCCTTTGCCGACAATCCGGAGCATAAGCGTGCGTCGCTGATCGTTGCGACCGCGGCCGGGCGGGCCTTGAAGGCGGCCGATCATGAACGTGCGCAGGTGGCAACACGCGCAGTGATGGCGCGGGTCGGCGGCAGCGCCTTCGCCGACGCCGCGACGCGGATGCACGCGATCCGAACCGAAATCGAAGCCTATTTGCGGGAGCGCGAGCGATGAGCGACGATGTGACGGCGCTGGCCGATCCCGTGCGGCTGACCGCATGGCTCGACGCCAATATTCCGGCGCTCGGGAACGGGCCGCTGGTGACCCGCAAGATCCATGGCGGGACGTCGAACGTCATCCTGTCGCTGAATCGCGGCGGCGACACGCTGATCCTGCGCCGCCCGCCAGCGGTGCCGCCGCCGGGGAGCGCAAAGAGCGTGCTGCGCGAGGCGCGGGTACTCACCGCATTGAACGGCACCGCTGTCCCCCACCCCGTCTGCCACGGCAGCTGCGCCGACGCCGATGTGATCGGCGCGCCCTTCTATGTCATGGATCTGGTCGAGGGCTGGCCCGCCGACCTCACCGACGGACGCATCCACGACCGCCCACCCTTCGACAAGCCGCCGCATGCGCGCGAAGTGCCCTTCGCGATGGTCGACGGGCTGATCGCGCTCGCCAATGTCGATTATAAGGCCGTCGGTCTCGAAGATTTCGGACGCCCCGACAATTTCCTCGAACGGCAGGTCGACCGCTGGGAAGGCCAGATCAAGAGCTACAAGCAGCTCTATGATTTCGAATGGCGCGAGCTGCCCGGTTTTGCGCTCGCGCGCGACTGGCTGCGCGCGAACAAGCCTGCGGATTTCCGCCCCGGAATCATCCACGGCGATGTCGGAACGCCCAACGCGCTGTTCGCCTTCGACCCGCCGTGCCGGCTGACCGCGCTGATCGACTGGGAGCTGTCGACGATCGCCGATCCGCTGCTCGACCTTGCCTGGTTCTGCAACGGCATCCGCGACGATCGTTTCCCCGGCCATGTCCCCGAAAAGGCTCTGTACAATGTCATGGACTGGCCGACGCGGCAGGAACTGATGGCGCATTATGCCGCGGGAACCGGGCGCAGCATGGCGAGCTTCGATTATTATCTGATCCTCGCGATGTTCAAGGGCGGCTGCATCCTCGAATATAAGGTCGCGCAGGCCGCCAAGGGCATTCTCAGCGCCGAGACCGGGCGCTTCTTCGACCGGCTGGTCCGCGGCAATTTCGCCGAGGCCGAAAAACTCATCCGCCTCATCGGCTAATCAAGGACAGACGCATGATCGATTTCCGCATCGAACCCGAATTGCAGGCAAAGCTCGACTGGATGTCGAAATTCGTACGCGACGAATGCGAAGCGATGGACCTGCTCTTCCCCGGCCACGGCGCGCCCTATGACGTCGCGAACAGGGAATCGCGGGCGTATATGAAGCCGCTGCAGGACCAGGTGAAGGCACAGGGGCTGTGGGGCTGCCACCTCGGCACCGAGCTTGGCGGCCCTGGCTTTGGCCAGCTCACCCTCGCGCTGATGAACGAGATTCTCGGGCGGAGTTACTGGGCACCGACGGTGTTCGGCACCGCCGCGCCCGATACCGGCAACAGCGAGATCCTCGCGATGTTCGGGACCGCGGAACAGAAGGCGGCCTATCTTCAGCCGCTGATGGACGGCACGATCGTCTCGACCTTTTCGATGACCGAGCCGCAGGCGGGCGCCGACCCCAAGGAATTCACCTGCCGCGCGTGGCAGGAAGGGAATGAATGGGTGATCGAAGGCGAGAAATGGTTCTCGTCGAACGCGCGCTTCGCAGCCTTCCTGATCGTGATGGTGGTGACCAACCCCGAAAGCCCGCCCCACGAACGGATGTCGATGCTGATCGTCCCCACCGACACGCCGGGGGTCGAGTTCATCCGCCATTCGCAAACGATGGGCGACAGCAAAGGCGAGGATGACGGCACCCACGCCTATATCCGCTACAACAAGGTGCGCGTGCCGCTCGACGCGATGCTCGGCGGGCCGGGCGAAGGCTTCAAGGTCGCGCAGGCGCGGCTCGGCGGCGGGCGCGTCCATCATGCGATGCGCACCGTCGGCAAATGCCAGCGCGCGATCGACATGATGCTCGAACGCGCGGTGTCGCGCCGCACGCAGGGCAAGCAGCTCAGCGAGCATCAGTTCGTCCAGGGGGCGATCGCCGATTCGATCATCGAACTCGAACAATTCCGCCTGCTGGTGCTCAAGACCGCGTGGATCATCGACGAGGTCGAGGCCGGCCGCATGCCGCACGGCGCGTCGCGCACGCACATCGCGATGTGCAAGGTGCAGATGGCGAAGGTCTATCACGACATCATCCAGCGTGCGATCCAGCTCCACGGCAGCCTTGGCATGACGCTCGAACTGCCGCTCGCCGACATGTGGATGGGCCTGCCGAGCATGGCGCTGGCCGACGGACCGACCGAAGTGCACAAGGTGCAGGTCGCCAAGGCTTATCTGCGGAACGCCACGCCGGCGGCGGGGCTGTTTCCGAGCGAGCATATCCCGACCCGGCTGGCGGCGATCCGGGCGCGCTAAACGCGATGCGCGCATCCTTTGCGATCGAGGGGCGGACCGCCTTTGTCACCGGTGGCGGCAGCGGGATCGGCCTTGCGATCGGCCGTGCGCTGGCGCGGGAAGGTGCGCGCGTCGCGCTCGCAGACATCGACGGCGAGGCCCTCGAGCGCGAGACGGCGGCGCTGGGCGACGCGGCGATGGCGGTTGCGCTCGACGTGACCGACCGCGATGCTTGGGCGCGCGCGCGACAGGCTGTCGAGGCGCGGTTCGGTCCGGTCTCGATCCTCGTCAACAACGCGGGCATCGGCCCCGATCTCAATCCACTCGATGCCATGCCCGAGACGCATTTCGACCGGATCGTCGCGGTCAAGCTGACCGGCACCTATAATGGCGTCCGCTGCGTCGTCCCCGCCATGCGCGCGGCAGGTCGCGGCGGCCACGTCGTCAACACCGCGTCGATGGCCGGGCTGATCGCCAGCGCAAAGCTGGGAGGCTATACCGCGAGCAAATTTGCCGTCGTGGGCCTGAGTGAAGTGCTGCGCGCCGAACTGGGGCCCGACGGGATCGGCGTTTCGGTGCTCTGCCCCGGACTGGTGACGACCAACCTCGGCCGAAACACGGGGCGTGCGCCCCGGGCCGGCGGGATGGACCCGGCCATGGTCGGCGACATGGTCGTTCGCGGCATTCGCGAAAACCGGCTGCACATCGTAACCCACGGACAGCATCGCGGGCTCGTCGCCGACCGCATGGCGCGGGTTGTCGCCGCCTTTGACGATATTCCAACCGATCACCCCGACAGCCGCCCGGCGTCGGATACCCAAAAATATGAGGAACCGAAAAATGACGCCTGATCCCTTGTTCGATTTCACCGGCAAAGTCGCGCTCGTCACCGGCGGATCGCGCGGGTTGGGCTACCGCATGGTCAAGGCGCTGGCCGAACGCGGCGCCGATGTGATCGTGGCGAGCCGCAAGCTCGACAAATGCGAAGAGGTAGCGGCGGAATGCCGCGCTCTCGGCCGCCGGGCGATGGCGCATTCGGTACATTGCGGACGCTGGGACGAGATCGACGGCCTGATCGCGGCCACTTATGCGGAATTCGGCCGTGTCGACATATTGATCAACAACGCCGGCATGTCGCCCGCCTGCCCCAGCCACGAAATGCCCGAAAACCTGTTCGATTCGGTGCTCAACCTGAATTTCAAGGGACCGTTCCGGCTCGCGAGCCAGGTCGCGCACCGGATGAGCGAGGGCGATGGCGGCACCATCATCAACATCAGTTCGACCGGCGCGCTGATGGCGCTGCCGATGGTGATTCCTTACGGGTCGGCGAAGGCGGCGCTCAACGCGATGTCGGTGTCGCTGAGCCGCGAATATGCGCCGAAGGTGCGGGTGAACACGATCAGCCCGGGACCGTTCCTGACCGACATCGCCGAGGCGTGGGACGAGCGGAAGCGCGAGACGCAGCCGGTCGCGCTGGGGCGGCCGGGGAACCCCGACGAGATCGTGACCGCGGCACTGATGCTCGCGAGCCCGGCGTCGTCGTACACGACGGGCGCGCTGGTGCGAGTGGATGGCGGGCAGCTGTGAAATATAATCCTCCCTGTCGCGGAGCGATGGGGAGGTGGCAGCGCGGAGCGCTGACCGCCGGTGAATGCCGGTGCCCCTCGACCACGCCCTTCGGGCGCGGTCTCCCTCCCCATCGCTTCGCGACGGGGAGGATTTTGCGCAAGGCTTACCGGCGAAACCCCGCCAGCCGCTGGTCGACGATCGCTTCGGCTTCCGAAATGATCCGGTCGATCAATTCCTGACAGGTCGGAATATCGTGGATCAGCCCCTGCACCATCCCGGCCCAGAAGACGCCCTTCGACAGGTCGCCGGTGGCCAGCAGTTCGCGGCCCGCGGTGCCGGCAACCAGTTCCTGCACGTCGCCGAACTTCGCGTCGGGTTGGGCAAGGCGGCGGACGACCTCTTCGCTGACTTCGCTCTTGCCGACGCGCGCGGTGTTCTTGAAGTTGCGGAAGATCAGGAAGCTGCCGCGCTCGTCATTGTCGACATAGGCCTGCTTCACATTGTCGTGGACCGGCGCTTCCTTGGTGGCGCAGAAGCGCGTGCCCATGTTGATGCCCTCGGCACCGAGGCTGAGCGCCGCGATCAGGCCGCGGCCGTCGCCGAAACCGCCCGACGCGAGCATCGGAATTTTCACCTTGTCAGCCGCCGCCGGGATCAGGATCAGGCCGGGGATATCATCTTCGCCCGGATGGCCCGCGCATTCGAAACCGTCGATCGAGATGATGTCACAGCCGGCTTTCTCAGCCGACAGCGCATGGCGGACCGCAGTGCATTTGTGGAGGATGGTGACGCCGTGCGGCTTCACCCGCGCCCAGATCTCGCGCACCGCCGGGGTGCCCGCGGTCTCCATGATCTTGACCCCGCTTTCGACGACAGCGTCGGCATAGGCGTTGTAGTCGGGCGAATTGATCGTGGGGAAGACGGTCAGGTTGACGCCGAACGGCTTGTCGGTCATCGACCGGCACTTCTCGATCTCGTCGCGCAGCGCCTGCGGCGTCGGCTGGGTCAGCGCGGTGATGATGCCGAGCCCGCCGGCGTTCGACACCGCGCTCGCCATCTCCGCGGTGCCCACCGCCTGCATGCCGCCCTGGACGATCGGATGTTCGATCCCCAGCATTTCCGTGATTCGCGTCTTGAAGCCCATCCGCTTTTCCTCCAATAGTTATATAACTTGGTTATACTTCTAAACCCGCAATGACAAGAGGTGTCCGATGACCGCTCCCCTGCTCCGCGCCGTTCGGGCCGACGAACTCGGCCCGCCCGAAAATTACGCTCTGGTCGATTATGATCCGGGTCCACCCTCGCCCACACAAGTGAGCATTTCTATCAGGGCGGCGGGGATCAGCTTCGTCGATGTGCTGACCGCGGGCGGCGGCTATCAGGTGAAGCCGCCGGTGCCCTTCATTCCGGGCAGCGAGTGCGCAGGGGTGGTGACCGCGGTCGGGGCCGAGGTGTCGGGGCTGGCGATCGGCGACAGGGTCGTCGCCAGCGGCTGGGGCGGGATGTTCGCCGACGCGACCAACCTGCCCGCGCGCACGGTGCGCAAGATGCCCGCGGCGCTGTCGTTCGCGGAAGCCGCGGTCTTCCCCGTGAGCTATGCGACCGCGTGGCACGCGCTGGTCGATCGCGGCAGCCTCAAGGCGGGAGAGACCTTGCTGGTGCTCGGCGCGGGCGGCGCAACCGGCTATGCTGCGGTACAGATCGGCAAGCATCTGGGCGCGCGGGTGATCGGGTCGGCATCGAGCGAGGAAAAACGCGCGCTGGCCACTGCGGGCGGCGCCAATGCCGTGGTCGACGCGCGCGGCGACGACTGGCGCGATCAGGTCAAGGCGGCGAACGGCGGCAAGGGCGTCGACGTCGTGTTCGACCCCGTCGGTGGCGAGGCGACCGATCCGGCATTCCGCTCGCTGGCGTGGAACGGACGGCATCTGGTGATCGGCTTTCCGGGCGGGATCGCGGCGCTAAAGACCAATTTGCCGCTGCTGAAAGGCGCGAGCCTGATCGGGGTCGATATCCGCCAGTTCGGGATTTTCGAGCCCGAGAAGAGCGAGAGCAATCGCGATGCTGTGTTTGGGCTGGCGGGCGAAGGCACGCTGCGACCGGCGGTGGCGCGGGCCTATCCGCTGGAAGAGTTTCGCGCGGCGATGACCGATGCGGCGGCGGGCAAGAGCGCAGGGCGGATCGTGTTGGTGATGGACTAGACCCAGCCGGAGGCGATTTCGGCCAGCCGAGCGCGCCAGTCCGGCCCCGGTCGCAGCGCTTCGAATTCGACCTTGAGCCTCGCCACCAGATCCGCCACCGGCTCGACCGCATCGATCAGTCCCGCGCTTTGTCCGGCGCTCCAGATGTCGCGCCAAGGCATCACGCCCTCGGGCATCGGCGAGCGCGTGTTGGGTAGCGTTTTCGCATCCAGGCCGACCGCCTCGATAGATTGCCGCATCCAGTGCGCGGGAACGCCGTTCATCGCCGCCGAGGCGACGATATCGTCGGCGCTCACCACGGGGATCATCGTCCGGTGCCCTTCGACCACGCCGCTCTCCGGCGTCGCGATGAAGCGCGTGCCCATGCACGCGATATCGCCGCCGAGCGCGAGCGCTGCGGCGATGCCATGCGCGTCGGCGATGCCGCCCGCGACGATCAGCAGCCCGTCGAACATCCGCCGCACCGCGGGAACGAACGCCATCGGGGTCAGGAAACCGGTGTGTCCGCCCGCCCCCGCGCAGGTCAGCATCAGCCCGTCGGCGCCCGCCGCGATCGCCTTTTCGGCGTGCTTCATCGTCGTCACGTCATGGACGACGCGCCCGCCCCAGCCATGGACGCGCTCGACGAGCGCCGAGGGATCGCCGAGGCTCGAGAGGACGAACGGGACGCGATAGCGTTCGAGCAGCGCAAGTCGGTCGGCTCCCGCGGGGTCGCTGCCCCAGCGCGCGGGCATGTTGACGATCGGCGGCGCGCCGCCCGTGTCGGCGAGCGCCGCCAGATAGTCTTCGAACTGTTCGAACGGCGTGATCGTGCCGCCCTGCCAGCCGCCGATCACACCCGCCTGGCAACAGGCGACAGCGAGCGGGACCGACGAGGCGAAGCTCATCGGTGCGCACATCAGGGGAAGCGAGAGGTAGGAAAAGATCGTCATCCGCGCGTCTTGGCAGATTTCTTCGCATCCTGCGCCTGTTTGAACGCAGCCTTGTGTGCGGCCTGCTCTTCCGCCGAATAGACGCGCTGATGGATATCCTGATAAAAGACGATCTTGCCGTCCTTGACCTGATAGACGCCGACCCACGGCTGTTCGTCGTTCGGTGCGTGCAGCGTCCAGAAGGCCCAGCCGACATTGCCATCAGTGACCAGCCGGTCGAGTGTGCAGCAGCCGTCGCCGGCGCCTTCGAACTGCGCGAGGAATCTGGTCGCCGCTTCCTTGCCCTCATAGCGTCCCCATATCGGGTCGATGAAGACGATGTCGTCGGCAAGCAGCGCCCCGTTGGCGCCGAAGCGGTTCGCGTCGGTGTTATTCCAGAACGCTTCCATCACCGCCTTGGCATCGCGCTCCGGCGCCGCGGCTTCGGGCTTTGGCTGGCATCCGACTAGCGCAACCGCCGCCGTCAGTCCGATCAGGATTTTCCGCATATCTCCCCCTTATTTCAGACAGTCGCCTTCAGCGCGTCGAGCACCCGGACATAATGGACCGGATTCCATACGTCCTGATCCTCGCCCCAGCCGATGCCGCCGTCGATGTCCCAGCGCATCAGCTGGTTCACGCCATAACCCGCTTCGCTCATCGTGCTGACGACGAAGCCTTCGCTCTTCATTTCGCGGCCATGCTCGTCGACCAACTCGACTTGCATATGCGTGCTCCAGCCGGTTTTCGGGCTGCGAAACACGCGCATGCGCGATTGGCTCGAATCGAGGCTGCCAAAGCTCCCGTCGCGGCGGATCCAGCCGGCGTTCATCGGCGACCAGCCGTCGGCGTCGCCGTCCTGCACGCGCGCGAAGCCGAGGAAGCCGGTGCCGTCGAGGCGGTGGCCGAAGATATACTGGATCCGTCCGCGGCCGCGCTCACGCTCGATCTCGCGCCAGCGCGCGCCGCCGGGGTGCTTCACGCGTTCGATGTCGCTGGCATAGACTTTCGGACTCGCCGCATAGGGTCCGCCGCGCGGCCCCCAGGTGCGGTCGCGCACCCCGATGCCGTCGATACGGATGCGCTCGCCGCGCAGGGTCATCCAGCCTTCGACATGGCCAAGTTGGTCGTAATGCGGGGTCGCCATGAACGGCGGCTTGCCCGGCGGGAAGCGGTGCGGTTCGTGGAGGCCCGTGTGGGTGAAATCGAGCGCGAAACCGCGCGACGCGTCCTCGTACTGGAGGTGATATTTCATCCCCGGCTCGATCATCTTGAGGCTGTAGCCGCCACCGTTCTTGTCGCCGGGAAAGACGATGTCGGTGAGGTCGGGCGCGTCGGGCATCGCCGCTTCCTCGACCTTGCGATAATAGGCCATGCGCGCCTGGTCATAGCCCTCGTCATCCCAGGCGAAGATGCGCCAGGTGACCGCCTTGCGGTTCTGATAATAGGGCGCATGGATCCAGCAGCCGATCTTGCGTTCGGGGATGTTGAACGACCACCAGTTGGTCTCGGTTTCATAGGGATCGTCGGATAGCTGATGGTAGCGGTCGTCTTCCGGCTTGAACGCCAGGTCGTCGGTCATGCAATCGTCTCCAGTTCGTCGAGCGCGGCGGCGAACAGCGCCGCGATGCGGCCCGCGTCGGCGATTTTCTCGGCATCGGCGATCACGCCCATGTCGAGATTGTCGCCGCTGCGCCGCGAGGTGATGTTGAGAAAGCGGCCCGAGCCGATGATCGGCACGGGGTAATTGTTGCGCTGGCGAAAGCCGGCATAGCTGCGCGCCTCGGCCGGGCCGGGCACGTTCGACAACGTCAAATTGCCGGGGATCAGGCGCTTGCCACCCGCCAGCCGCTCGGCAAAGGCGATACGGCGATCCTTGGCGCCGAAAGGCTTTTCGGCGGCGTCGAGCAGCGCCTCGTCGTGCGGCGTGCGGCGCATCTCTGCGGCCATTGACGCCTGGATCGCGCGCAGGCGTTCGACGGGGTCAGCGAGGTGCGTCGCGAGATGCGGATGCAACGCGACGATGCGGTTGCCGAAATCGCCATGTTCGGGGCGGCGATAGGACCGCGCCGAATTGACCACCAGCGGCGTGCCGGGAAGATCGTCGATCTCGATCAGATATTTGCGGAGCGCCGTGCTGGCGAGCGTCAGGAAGATGTCGTTGACCGTGGCTTCGAGCGCCTTGCCGACCGCCTTCACGCGGGCGAGCGGCAGGCTGATCGTCGCGTAGCGGCGGCGTGCCGAGGTCGGGCCCGACATCTTGAGCTGCGGCGTTGGGGCGCGGTCGCCCTTATGGGCTTCGAGCTTAGCGAGCGCATCTCGGCGGCGCTCCGACTGTTCGGCGCGCTGCGCGGCCTCGTCGGCGAACCGCGTCTGCGCGAGCACGCGCCAAGTCCCCCCGTCGGGCAACGCCGCGTCGGCGGTGCGCTGCGGTACCGAGGGCGCGGCGTCGCTGAGCAGGGCGAGGACGGTCTGAAAACCGATGCCGTCGGCGACGCTGTGGTGCATCTTGAGGTAGAGCGCGCTGCCGCCGTGCGCGAGCCGTTCGAAGACATGCGCCGCGAAGGGCGGACCTTCGAGGTCGAGCCGCCGCATGTTGAGCATCGCGACGGCGGCATGAAGCTCGTCGTCGGCCCACGCGCCGGGATGCGGCTGGACCGCGACAAGCGCGTCGAGATTGCAACTCGCGAGATCGGCCCATACGTCCGAATCGAAACCGTCGGGGGCTTCGTGCAGCCGCGCGAGCAGCGGCGTCGCGGGCAGACGCTCGGCAAACTGGCGGCGGATCGCCGCGGCAAAACCCTCCTGCCGGTCGGGCGGCACATCGAGCAGGATCAGTGCACCGACATGCATCGGAGACGCGTCGGTTTCGGACAGGATCATAAAATGATCGTCGGGGCGCAGCCGGCGGACGCCCGCGGCGAGTTGGAGCGGGTCGCGGACGCCGCTCACGCCGTCACCACCCCGCGAGGACCGCCGCCCGCGCGCGATGCGCGGCGGGGCTTCCGAGCCATGCCCGGTCAAAAGCCGCGCGACGAAACCAGTAATGGAGTCCATATTCCCAAGTGTACCCGATGCCCCCATGCGCGGCGACCGCCGCCCGGGTCGACCGGACGTAGATGTCACACAGGTGAGCCTTTGCCATCGCGGCCGCACGCGGCGCGTCGGGGAGGCCAGCATCCCAGGCATAGGCGGCGTACCACAAGAGCGCGCGCGCTGGCTCCACGTCGAGCGCCATATGCGCGAGCTGGTGCTTGAGCGCCTGGAAACGGCCGATCAGCTGGCCGAACTGTTCGCGGTCCTTCGCATAGGCGACACTCATGTCGGTGACCTTCTGCGCGCCGCCGAGCGCGTCGGCGGCGACCAGCACCAGCGCGGCATCGACGAGACGGCCGGTCATCGGGTCGCTCGCGGCGAAGAGCGTCTCGCCGGCATCGACGGGAATCTCGACCTTCGACACCGGGCGGCTGCGGTCGGCGGCTTTCACCGCCTCGATCGCCGCGTCGGCAGCGGCGACGAGGCGGACCCCGGCTTCGCAGTCGACGATCAGGAAAAAGTCGGCGGCGCGCGCGCAAGGGACAAACGCGCTGCCGCCGTGGACCAGCGTCGCGACCTTTTCGCCGCTCGCCAGCGTTTCGAGATGGGATTTTGCTGCGTCATCGTCGCTGTGCGCAACGGCGGCGACGGCGAGAAGCTGGCCGATTAGCGGCCCAGGTGCAGCTGCCTCGCCCACGACCTCGCACACCAGCGCGGCGTCGAGCAGACCCATGCCGCTATCGGGCGCGAGCGTGCCGCCGAGGCCGAGCGCCATCAGCGCGTCCCAGCTGGTGCGGTCGAAATCATCGTCGCCATCGGCAAAGGCATGAAGCCGCTCGATCGGCCAGGCGTCGGCGAGCGTACCGCGCACCGCGTCCTGGATCGCCATCTGTTCTTCGGTCAGGTGAAAATGCATCTCAGCGCTCCCCGCTCATCGCAAGATCGCGCGGCAGGCCGAGGCCGCGTTCGCCGATGATGTTGCGCTGGATGTTCGACGCGCCGCCGGCGATCGAATTGCCGAGGCTGCCCATGATCTGGTCGAGCCATTTTTCGGGTCCGCGCGGCCCGCGATTGCCGCGTCCTCCGGCGCCCGCGGGTTCGACAAAGCCATGCTCGCCGATCAGGTCCTGCGCGAGCAGTGCCATCTCGTGCCCGATTTCGGTGAGCAGCAATTTCATCATCAGCGCGACCGGACCGGGGTCCTCGCCTGCCGCCGCACAGCTGAACAGGCGGTAGCTGGTGTAGCGGTGCGAAAGGACGGACCCTTCGATCTGGGCGAGCTTGTCGCGGACGATCGGATCGTCGATGCGGTCGACCTCCTTCGCGAGTTCGACGAGCTTGGCGAACTGGCGCCCGAGCCCGTCGGCGCCGCCGATGCTCGCGCGTTCGTGCTTGAGCGTCGTGCGGCTGACATACCAGCCCTGCCCGCGTTCGCCGACCTGCCACGACACCGGGGTCTCGGCATTGTCGAAGAAAAATTCGCAGAAGGTGTGATCGCCCTCCTCGCCGGTCATCTGGCGGATCGGACGGCGGGTGACGCCGGGCTGGTCGAGGTCGATCAACAGATAGGTGATGCCGTCATGCTTGGGCGCATCGGGTTCGGTGCGCACCAGCATGAACATATGCGTCGATTGCATGCCCTGCGACGTCCATATCTTCTGACCGTTGATGATCCACTTGCTGCCGTCGGGCGACAGCTCGCCCTTGGTGCGCACGCTCGCAAGGTCGCTGCCCGAACCGGGTTCGGAATAGCCTTGCCCCCAGATATAATCGCCCGACACCGTCTTGCGGATGAAAAGGTCCTTCTGCTCGTCACTGCCCTTTTCGAGGAGGGTCGGCACGGTCATGTTCATGCCGTTGCCGCCGACTTCCATCGGCGCACGGGCGCGCGCGAATTCCTCCCGGATCACCTGCGCCTTGATGACATCGACGCTTTGCTCGGAGCCACCATAGATCTTGGGAATAGCGCGGTAGAGATAGCCCGCGTCGGTCGCCTGGGTGCGAAAGGTACGGATGAACGCCTTGAGATCGGCGCCGCGCAGGTCGGCGGCCCGGGGCCAGTGCGACGACAGAAAGGCGCGGACCTCCGTACGAAAGACCTCGGCGGCCTCGCCATAGCTCAGATCCATCGCTCGCTCTCCCTTGTCGATGGCGATTCTATGCTTAAGTTATATAACTACGTCAACCATGTTGTGCGGCGGGCGAAGCATGGTAGGAGGCGCCGATGAACAGCACCGCCGACCCAATCCCCCATTATTTCGTCCACACCGCCGAGGGTTTCGAACCCACCGGCCTGTCGCGCAACCCCTGGTTCGCCGATGCGGTCGCCGGCGGGCCGATCTCGGCGCTGTTCGCGCATGCGATCGAACAAGCCGGTTTCGATCCGGGGTTCGAAATTTGCCGCGTGACGATCGACTTTTTGGGCATCGTGCCGCGCGCGCCGCTGGTCCCGCGCATCGTCCCGGTGCGCCAGGGACGGCAGGCGCAGCTCTATCGCATCGAACTGCTGGCAGGCGCGAAGATGGTCGCGCAGGCGCATGTGCTGCTGGCACGGCAGCTCGACACGCCCGAATTTCATCCCCTGCACCCGCACCCCGCGCCCGAGGATGTGACCGAGGACGATTTCCTGATCGGCGCGAGCATGGCTGGGGCGATCCGAACGCGGCCGGTCATGGGGCAGGTGCGCGAACCGGGCCGCGGCGTGGCCTGGATGTGCATGAACGGCGAGGTCGTGCGCGGCGTGCCGGCGTCGCCCTTCGTCAAGGCGTGCCTGTTCGCCGATTTCGGCAATGGCGTAGGCAGCGCGACGCACGCGCATGAATGGAGCTATGCGAACCTCGACATCGGCATCCAGTTCTTTCGCATGCCGCGCGGCGCATGGCTCCTGCTCGACGCCCACACCGAGGGCGCGGGCAACGGGCATGCGGTGGCGCAGAATCTCTTCGCCGATGAGGACGGCGTTTATGCCAAGGGCACGCAGACAGTCTTTGTCGCGCCCGGAAGTCCGCGGTAAAAAGTTCGTCATTGCGAGCGAAGCAAAGCAATCCAGGGTGGTCTTGCGCCTACTCTGGATTGCCGCGTCGCTTCGCTCCTCGCAATGACGGAGGTGCGTTATTCGCCCCTGAAAACCGGCGCGCGCTTTTCGGTGACCGCCGCCAGTCCCTCGCGGTGATCCTGGCTACCGAGCAATAGCGCCTGATTGGGCAGATTGGCCTGCCATTCGGCCTCCATGCTGCTTTCGAGCGCGCGCTGGATCGATTGCTTGACCGTCGCATAGCCGAGCGGGGCCGATGCGGCGAGTTCGCGCGCCATGTCCATGCCGCGCGCCGCGAGATCGTCCTTCGCGACCACCTCGCTCACCAGTCCGATGCTCAGTGCTTCCTCGGCGCGCACCTGTTTCCCGCGCAGGCACATTTCCATCGCGCGGCCGAGCCCGACGATGCGCGGGAGCAGGAAGGTGCCGCCGAGCGGCGGCATGATGCCGAGCTTGATCCAGCTTTCCTGGAACATCGCGCTGTCGGCGGCGATGCGGAAGTCGCAAGCGAGCGCGAGTTCGCACCCGACCGTGACCGCCGCGCCCTGCACCAGCGCCAGCGTCGGTTTCGGACAGCGATAGATGGCGCGGGCGGCACCCTGGAAATTGGCGTAGACGGTGTCCTTGATCTCGCTTGCCGCCATGCCGGTCAGGCGTTGCAGGAAAGCGAAATCGGCACCAACCGAGAAATGCTTGCCCTCGGCGGCGAGGATGATTGCGCGAACGTCGCGATCCGAAGACAGTGCCACGAAAGCGTCGCGTATCTCGCCGAGCATTTCGGGCGAAGACGCGTTGCCGATGTCGGCGCGCGCGACGGTGACGGCGGCGATGCCGGCATCGTGGCGGTCGATGCGGATATGCGCAAAATCAGCCATCGGGATTTTCGGCCTTTTTCTTTTCGCGCCAGACCATTGCGGTCGCGCTGGTCGACAGGCCCATGTTGAGCGCCTCGGCATCGAGCGCGGCCTCGAAGGCCCAATCCTCGGCATTGTTGAGGTTCGCCTTCATATAGCGATAGCCCATGCGCGGGCCGTCGGCGAGGCGGCGGGCGGCCTTGATCGTTTCTTCGCGCAGCACGTCGTCGTCGAACAGGCGGGTGTAGAGTCCCTTGGCGAAGGCCTCGTCGGCGGTCAGTTTTTCACCGAGCAGGAAAAGCTCGCGCGCGACGCCGGTGCCGACGATCTTGGTCCAGAACCAGGTCGATCCGAAATCGCCGCCCGCGCCGATGCGGTCGAACGCGGTCAGGAAGCTCGCGCTTTTCGCGGCGAAGCGCAGGTCGCACGCCCCAGCGATGCCGATGCCAGCGCCCGCGACGGGTCCGTTGACCATCGCGATCGTCGGCTTTGGCATTTCGTGGAGCAGGCGCGAGGTTTCCATGAAGCTGCGGAGGCGCACATGACCCTGTTCGGTGCGGCTGCCGCTGTCGGCATTGGCGGGCACGACCGCCTTGTCGGCGCCGCCTTCCTTGAGGTCCCCGCCGGCGCAAAAGCCCCTGCCCGCTCCGGTGACGACGACGCAGCCGACCGACGCATCGCGCGCCGCATCGGCGCAGGCGTCGGCGAGCGGCGCCATGATCGAACCGGTCAGCGCATTGAGCCGGTCGGGCCGGTTGAGGGTGATGGTGCGGACCCCCGCATCATCGTCGATCAGTATTTCGCTCATAAATCTCTCCGTTCTCTCCCTTCGTCATTGCGAGCGAAGCGAAGCAATCCAGGGCGGTTTGCGCCTGCTCTGGATTGCCGCGTCGCTTCGCTCCTCGCAATGACGACGTGAAGACGATCGGCGATCGGCCGTCCGGTCAATCCCCGCCAAGTTCGCGGTGGCGCGCCAGCATCTGGACCGCTTTTTGCGCGAGTTCTTCGGGAACCTGCGGATAGAGCGGCTGCGGGCGATCCTTGCTCGGCAGCGCGATCGTCGCGGTGGCCCGAACCGTTTCCTCGTCGCGCTGGTTGGTGAACTTCACCGCGACGTCGACGAGATTCTGGCCACCCTCCTGGCGCTTCGCCAGCACTTCGCCGGTGACGCGCTGGACGTCGCCCATATAGTTGAACTTGCGGATCTCGTCGTGGATGTGGGTGATGACGGCATCGTCGCCGGCCCAGTCGCTCAGATATTGCCACAGGTAATTTTCGCGCATGACTCCATAGTCATAGGCCATCGGATTGCCGATCGCCTGCGCCCACACCGGGTCCCAGTGCAACCGCTGTGCGACGTCGGGAATGCCATGCTCGTTCTTCACATAGAAGGCCGGGATGCGCTGGCGATTCTTGTGCGCGAGGCGGTTGGCGGTCGGCGCATAGGGCACGAAGCCATAGCCGCCGGCGTGGAAACAGATAACGTCGGTGACGGTCAGCGGACCTTTCGCTTGCAGCCCGACCGAATCGCCCTTTTCGACGCTTTCGAACCAGCGCTTCTTGGCGCCCTGAACATGCTCCTTGGCATAGATGTCCTCGATCGCCTGCATTTCCTCGTCGGTGTAGCTCGCGGGTTCGATCGCCGAATATTTGCCCTTCTTCGCGGCGGTCTTGCGCTCGGTGAGCACGCGCAGGATGCGATAGACCGCGACGACCTCGCCGCGCTGGTTGATCTTCACGTCGCGGCGATTGGTGATCACCGAGCGCCCGGCGAATTCGGACTGCTTGACCTCGCACGTCTCGTCACCGTTGAAGCTGTAGATGGTGTCGCCCGGAAAGATCGGGCGATAGAAATCCCATTGCGACCCCGACACGAAAACGTGGATGCCACGGAACAGGCTTTTCTTGAGAGCCTTGATGTCGTCGGGAATCGGGTCCCCCTTCATCGGCTTGTTGATGATGCCCGCCATCATGCCCGGTGCGATCACGCTGCCCCAGCGGGTCTTCTTGGCATAATTGGGATCGGTGTAGAGCGGCTTGTCGTCGCCCATGCCGTGCGCGAAGTTGCGGATATTATCCTCGGTCGCGGTGGTGATATATTCGCGGGTCTTCGCGGCCTGATCGAATCCCAGCAATTTGCGCTGCCGCTCGATATCCTCGTCGGTAATCTCATAGGCGACGGCTTTCTGCCACTCATCGCTCTGCTTGATGTCACTTTTCGCCTCGGCCATCACTATCTCCCTTGTCACGAGTTGTATAACTAGGTAATACATGCCCAACAATGACGCAAGGGGATAAAGCCGCAATGGAAGTTCGCCGCATCAGCGATGCCTTGAAGGTGCGCGCGACGCACCAGTCGAATGACATCGCGCACGACGACACGCGGCGGCAAATCACCTTCGCCGAATGGGACCGCGAAGCCGACGAAGTAGGCGGCGGTCTGGCGGCGGCGGGACTGGTTCCCGGCGACCGGGTATTCCTGCCGATCAGCAATGCGCATGCGATCGAGATGGCGATCGCGGTGTTCGCGGTGTTCCGCGCCGGCGGCATCGCCTGCCCGATCAGCACGCGCCTCAACCCGCGGGAAATCGCCGATTATGCGGCCTTGTGCGAACCGCGTTTCTGCCTGACCGATGCGCCCGATTTGATGAAGGATGTGCCGCTTGCCGGTTGCTGGCGCGTCGATGCCATGCCGCGCGATATCGCGGCGCTGCCCGACCAGACGAGCCTCGACCCGGCGGCCGACGCCGAAATCCTCGGCACCTCGGGCACGACCGGCAAGATCAAGGGCGTCGTGATATCGCACCCCGATCTGATGACCGGCGTCACCGGCCTCAACATGGACCGCTCGCGCTCGACGCTGAACGCGCTGCCGCTCACCGGGTCCGGCGGCAACATCGGCATCGTGATGCTGCCCGCGCGCGGCGGCGCGACCGCGATCACCCAGCAGAAATTCGATCCGAAGGGCTTTCTGGAGCTGGCGAAGGAAAAGCGGCCGAATCTTGTCTACCTGGTGCCGTCGATGCTGCGGCTCGTGCTCGATCATCCCGATGTCGGCGATTACGACATGGAGGGAGTCAAATATCTGATGACCGGCACCGCGCCGCTACCGCATGATTCGGTGAAGCGCGCGGCCGAACTGTGGCCGCACCTGCGCATACGTAACAGCTATGGCATGTCCGAGGGCGGCGTGGGCTTGGGCACGACCAGCCAGGAACAGGTGCTCAAACCCGGCTGCGTCGGCAAGCTACCCGCGCATATGCAGATCCGCGACGAGGGCGGCAATGTCATCACCGAAGCGGGCGTCGTCGGCGAGATCTACGGCTGGCAGAAGCATGCACGGCGTTACTGGAACGATGAAGAAGCGACCGCAGCGAGCTTCAAGGGCGGCTGGACCAAGACCGGCGACCTCGGCTTCGTCGACGAAGACGGCGACCTGATCATGGCCGGCCGGTCGAAGGAGCTGATCATCCGCGGCGGCTACAACATCACCCCGCTCGAGATCGAGACGGTGCTGCATTTGCATCCCGCGGTCCAGCAGGCGGCGGTGGTCGGCGTCCCGCATGAGGTGCTGGGCGAGGATATTGCCGCCGCTGTCACATTGCGCCCCGGCTGCGGCGAAGCGACGGCCGACGACATCATCGCATTCTGCAAGGCCCATCTGGGCGACAACAAGGTGCCGCGCACTTTGGTCGTGATGGATCATATGCCGCTCAACCCGAACGGGAAGATCCTGAAGAAGGATCTGGCCGAGCCGCTGGCGAAAGCGGCGGAAGCGCGGCGGCGGGCGGCGTAGCTCCCCAACACTCGTCATTGCGAGCGGAGCGAAGCAATCCAGGGCGGTTTACGCCACTCTGGATTGCCGCGTCGCCTTCGGCTCCTCGCAATGACGAGCATTGTACTTAACCCTTCAAACTCTCGAACGGCACATCCTTGTCCATGCGCACCTCGCCGGGCATGCCCAGCACGCGTTCGGCGATCTGGTTGCGCAGCACCTCGTCGGCGCCGCCCGCGATGCGCATCACGGTCGAATAGATATAGTCGTACTGGACGTCGCCTGTCGCGGTATCCCTCGCCTCGGGAGCGATGCCGGCGAGCCCGCGCAGTTCGAGCGCGAGGCCGTTGGTCTTCTGGTAGCGGCCCGCATAAGCGAGCTTGACCATGCCCGCGAGCGCACCGGGGTTCTCGCCCTTCGACACCATCGTGCGCAGCCGTGCCTGGAAGAAGCGTTCGCCCTGCTCCTCGGCCAGCGCCTCGGCGAGCTGCTGGCGGATCGCGCGATCGTCGAGCATCGTGCCGCCATGGCCGTCGGGGGTCGCGGCGGCATAGTCGATCAGCGGCTCGACCCCGCTGCGATGCGCGCCCGAGCCGAGGCGTTCGCCCATGAGTACCGTCATGCAGCATGCCCAACCCTCGCCCTCGGCGCCGAGACGGTTCCCATCGGAGATGCGAACATCGGTGAGGAAGGTTTCGTTGAACTCGCTCGCGCCCGAAATCTGGCGGATCGGGCGCGTTTCGATCCCCGGGGTCTTCATGTCGACGACGAAGAAGGTCAGCCCCTTGTGCTTGGGCAGCGTCGCATCGGTGCGCACGACCAGGATGCCCCAATCGGTCAGATGCGCCCAGCTCGACCAGACTTTCTGGCCGTTGACGATCCAGTCGCCCGACCCATCCTCGGCGCGCACCGCCTTGGTGCGCAGCGCGGCGAGATCGGACCCGGCGGCGGGTTCGGAGAAAAGCTGGCACCAGGTGATGTCGCCTTTCAACGTCGCCTCGATGAAGCGCGCCTTTTGCTCGTCACTGCCGTGCTTGGCGATGACGGGCAGCGCCATGCCCGTGCCGATCGACGTGAAGGGGCCCTTGGGCAAATGATATTTGCCTTCTTCCTCGGCGAAGATCACCGCCTCCGGCCCCGACAGGCCGCGCCCGCCGAGCGCCTTGGGAAAGGTCAGCCCCGACCAGCCGCCGGCATAAAGCGCGCGCATCCACGCGCGGCCGCGATCGGCCTCTTCGGTGTCGGGCATCTTCTCGCCGGGCGTCAGCACATGCGCTGGGGCGTGAGCGGCGAGCCAGGCGCGGGCTTCGGCGCGGAAGGCGGCTTCTTGCGCGTTGTCGTTGAAATCCATCTTACGCCGCTTTCCCTTGGCTGCCCGGTTGGGCGTTCAGCAGCCGGTCGGCCCAAAAGCCGCGATTGCCGAGATGCACCGCGAGCATCCGCTCGCGCCGGTAATAGAAATGGCAGTTCGCCTCGAAGGTGTAGCCGATGCCGCCATGGACCTGCAGATTCTCGCGCGCCGCAAGCTCGAGGCACTTAATTCCAGAGAGCCGCGCGGCGGCGGCGGCGGCGGGCAGGTCGTCGGGCGAGGATTCGGCCGCCCAGCCGCCATAATAAGCGTTGGAGCGCGCGAGTTCGGTCGCGACCGCGACATCGGCGAGCTTGTGCTTGATCGCCTGATAGCCCGCGAGCGGACGGCCGAACATCTGGCGCTCCATCGCATAGTCGCGCGCCATGGTCAGGCACGCCTCGGCAGCGCCGGCGGCTTCGAACGCGGCCTGCACCGCAGCCTGGTCGATCAGTCGGTCGAGCTTGCCCGCGCCGGGCAGCGCTTCGGCAACCGCATCGGCAAAGTCGAGGCGGTAGTGCGGGCGGAGCTGGTCAAAGCTGTCGAGCCGCGTGCGGGTGACGCCGGGCTGGTCGAGTTCGACGAGCGCAAAAGTGCCGCCCGCGACGAGCACGACCGCGATGTCGGCGATGCCCGCGTCGGCAACCGGCAACTTGTTCCCGCTGAGCTTGCCGCCTTCAAGTTTCGCGCCGGTCGCGAACACCGGCCCTGGCCCCTCGGCATAAGCGAATGTCGCGACAGCCTCGCCGCTCGCCAGTTTCGGTAGCCACGCCGCCTTCTGCGCCTCGCTGCCCGCCAGCCGGATCGCCTCGGCACCCAATATGATCGAGCTCATGAAGGGGACCGCGGCGTTGGCGCCGCCGAGCGCTTCCATGATCACGCCAAGGTCGAGCGCGCCGAGACCGAGCCCGCCATGCTCTTCCGGAATCGCGGCGCCAAGGAACCCCATATCGGCAAGTTCGCGCCACAAAGGCTCGTCCCATTCGGCGCCCGAATCGATCAGGTGGCGCAGCCGGTCAAACGGCGACAGGTCGGAAAGCAGCGCGCGGGCTTGCTCGCCGAGCATTTTCTGTTCATCGCTAAGGTCGAAATTCATCGCAGGCCTTGCCCCTTCATATCGGTCTGTGTCATAGCGAGTTGTATAACTAGGTCAACCATGAGCGCTCAGCGATAACCGGGCCGGGAGAGGAAGCACCGTCATGCAATATGAAACCATCCTGGTCGACGTCACCGACCATATCGCGACGATCACGATCAACCGCCCCGACGCGATGAACAGCTTCACCAAGCGGATGATGGACGAATTCGAGCATCTGTGGAAGTGGATCGGCAGCAACGACGACGTCCATTGCTGCGTGCTGCGCGCCGCGCCGGGCAAAGCCTGGTGCACCGGGGTCGACGTCAAGGAATCGCAAAAGGAAGGCGGCACCGTCGTTGACCTTGCGAACATCTGGCACTGCGAGGACCCGGGCAATTATCTTGGCCCCAAGTCGATGAAATGCTGGAAGCCGGTGATCGCCGCGGTGCACGGCATGGCGGCGGGCGGCGCCTTTTACTGGCTCAACGAGAGCGACATCATCATCTGTTCGGAGGACGCGACCTTCTTCGACCCGCATGTCACTTACGGGATGACGAGCGCGCTCGAGCCGATCGGCATGACCTATCATATGCCGCTTCACGATGTGCTGCGCATGGTGCTGCTCGGCAATGATGAACGGATCGGCGCGGGGACCGCGCTGCGCATCGGGCTGGTCAGCGAGATTACGACGCTCGAGGATCTGTGGCCGCGCGCGCAGGAACTGGCGACCGCGATCGCCGCCAAGCCGCCCGCGGCGACCGCGGGTTCGGTGAAGGCGATCTGGGAATCGCTCGACCTGCCGCGCAGCGTCGCGATGCAACAGGGCCTGAAATATTGCCAGATCGGCAATCCGGTCGGGGTGCCGCAAGTCGACCGCGCCGCGCTGATGGCCGACAAGGCCAAGAAATTCACCGTCCGCTAGACGTAGCGGCAATTCCACTTGACGTTTACGTCAACGTCCGGTCATGGTCTCAAAACATAGGGTGAGGACTCGAACGCGCATGTCGATTTTATACGACGAAGGGCAACAGGCGATCGCGACCGAGTCGCGGCGCGTGCTCGAAGCCCGGATAAACAAGGACGAGCTGCTGCCGCTGCTCGAAACCACCGGAAAATTTCACGACGGCTTCTGGACCACCGCGAAGGAACAGGGCTGGACCGCCCTAGCCCTGCCCGAAGCCTATGGGGGGCTCGATCTCGGCCTCGTCGAACTCGGGCTGATCGCGCACCAGGCGGGCCGCAGCCTCAGCGGCGCGCCGTTCCTCACCGGCAGCTTCGGCGCCGCCAAGGCGATCGAGCTTTACGGTAGCGACGAGCAGAAAGCGAAATATCTCCCCGGCCTCGCGAGCGGCGAGACGATCGGTGCGATCGCCTTCGCCTCGGGATCGAACGCCCTGCCGGTACTGCCGAGCATAACGCTCACCGATAACTGCCTCGACGGGACATCGACCGGCGTCGCTGGCGGGCTCGCTGCCGATATCGCGGTCGTCTATGCCAATGGCCCCGGCATGCCGGTACTCGTGGTGGCCGACCTGGCGAACGTCGCGCGCAGCGCGATCGACAGCTTCGACAACAGCCGCCTCTACGCCGACCTGACTTTCGCCAGCACGCCCGCCGAGACACTGGTCGTCGGGGGCACAGCGCGCGAGGCGGCGCTGCATATCCTGGCGCTCCAGGCGGTGATCACTGCGCACGAACAGACCGGCGGCGCTGAGGCGATGATGGAGATCGCACGCGACTATGCCGTCACACGCCGCGCCTTCGGGCAGGTCATCGGCGCCTTCCAGTCGATCAAGCATCGCATCGCCGAGCTCTATGGCTTCGTCGAACTGGCGCGCGCCAACTGCATCCATGCCGCGTCGCGCGAGGGACAGGCCGATTTCATCACCGCCGCCGCCGCGGCGCGCATCTCGGCGACCGAGGCCTATGATACCGCATCGCGCGACTGCGTGCAGATTCACGGCGGCATGGGCGTGACGTGGGAGCTTGGACTCCACCTCCACACCCGCCGCGCGCGTAGCCTCGCGATCGAACAGGGCAATTTGCTGTTCTGGGAGGATATCCTCGTCGACCGCATGACCGGAGAAGCAGCATGAGCGATCTCGACGCCTATCGGACCAGGGCCGCGGCCTGGCTGGAATCGATGGTTCCGGCCTATGGCAAGGAAGCTCGCAAGGGCCTGTCAGTCGAAGAAGACCTCGCTGTTGGCCGCAAATATCAGCGCGCCAAGTTCGACGCTGGCTATGCCGGCATCAACTGGCCGACCGAGTTCGGTGGCCAGGGCCTCGGCCATCTCGAAAAGGTCACCTTCGACAGCGAGGAAATGAAGCACGGCTTCCCGAGCTTCTATTTCGGCATCTCGCTCGGCATGCCGATCCCGGTGCTGATGCAGTTCGGCAGCGACAAGGAATTCGTGAAGACCCGCGTCCTGAAGGCGCTGAAGGGTGAGGAAATCTGGTGCCAGCTTTTCTCCGAACCCTCGGGCGGCTCGGACCTTGCAGGCCTGCGCACCAAGGCGGAAGCCGATGGCAACGGCTGGAAGATCAACGGACAGAAAATCTGGACGAGCTGGGCGCAATATAGCGACTATGGCGTCATCGTCGTGCGCACCGACCCCAATGTGCCCAAGCACAAGGGTCTCACCTATTTCTGGGTCGACATGAAGGCTCCGGGCGTCACCGTGCGCCCGATCAAGCTGGTAGGCGGCGACAGCCATGTCAACGAGGTGTTCTTCGACGATGTGAAGATCACCGACGATCATCGCATGTCGCCGGTCGGCGGCGGCTTTGCCGTCGCGATCGCGACGCTGATGATCGAGCGCTATGTCGCGACCGACAGCGGCGGCTTCGGCCCGCACCTCGACCTGTTCGTCGAACTTGCCAAAAACACCGAACTCAACGGCAAGCCCGCGATCGAGGATGGCCGCATCCGTCAGCAGATCGCGCGCAACTATGCGATGCGCAACGGACTGCAGTCGATCACGGCGCGCGCGATGGCGATGATGCAGGCGGGCATGGTTCCCGGCCCCGAAGGCTCGCTCAACAAGCTCGTCGCGGTGCGTTCGCGCCAGAAGCTCTCCGAACTCGCGATCGACCTGCAGGGGTCGGGCGGCTTCGCTTATGACGACCATGCCTCGCAAAAGGAGAATTGGACGTCGAGCTGGATCAACGCCCCCACCGGCCGCATCGCCGGCGGCTCGGACGAGACCTTGCTGAACACCATCGCCGAAAAGATCCTCGGCCTGCCGCAGGACCATCGCCCCGACAAGGGCGTCGCCTTCAACCAGATTCCGGCCTGAGGAGGGCCAGCGCATGAAGATCGATTCCACCACCGCAGCCGTCGTCACCGGCGGCGCATCGGGCCTCGGCCGCGCGACCGCAGAGGCGCTCGCGGCGCAGGGCGTCAAGGTCGCCATCTTCGACATCAACGACGCGCTCGGCGAAGAAGTCGCCGCATCGATCGGCGGCCTGTTTGTCCATGTCGACATCACCGACGAGCAATCGGTACTCGACGGCTATGCCGCCGCGCGCGCCGCGCACGGGCAGGAGCGTATCTGCGTCCATTGCGCGATGACCTCGCGCCGCGGCAAGACGCTTGCCTTCGACAAGACGAGCGGCAGTTTCCGCCGCACCCCGACCGAGGATTATGCCTTTGGCGTCGCCGGCATATTGACCGCGAGCTACCGCATCGCCTCGATCTCGGCCGAGGGTATGGCGACCTTGCCTGAACTCGAAGACGGCGAACGCGGCGCGATCGTCCTCACCGCGTCGGTCGCGGCGCAGGACGCGCAGATCGGCCAGGTCATCTATGGCTCGGCGAAGGCGGGCGTGAACGGGCTTGTGCTGCCGATGGCGCGCGACCTGATGGACCTTGGGATTCGCGTCAATTCGATCATGCCCGGCGTGTTCAAGACGCCGCTCGTCGCGGGGTTGCCCGAACCGGTACTCGCCAGCCTCGGCGCCTCGGTCCCCTTCCCCAAGCGCCTCGGCCACGCCGAGGAATATGCCAGCCTGGCGATGGAGATGCTCCGCAACAGCTATTTCAACGGCCAGGCAGTCCGGTTGGACGGCGCGATCAGAATGGCCCCGCGTTAATCCGAAAACTCCCCTCGAAGAAGGAACCCTGTAAAATGTCCGAAGCCTATATCATCGACGCCGTCCGCACCCCGCGCGGGATTGGCAAGCCCGGCAAGGGCGCGCTGTCGCACCTCCACCCGCAGCATCTCGCCGCGACGGTGCTGAAGGCGATCAAGGAACGCAACAACCTCGACACGGCAACCGTCGACGACATCATCTGGTCGACCTCGACGCAGAAGGGCAAACAGGGCGGCGACCTTGGCCGCATGGCCGCGCTCGCCGCGGGTTATGACACCAAGGCCTCGGGCACGACGCTCGACCGCTTCTGCGGCGGCGGCATCAGCAGCGTGAATTTCGCTGCGGCGACCGTGATGTCGGGCATGGAAGATTGCGTCATCGCCGGCGGCACCGAAATGATGAGCTACACCGCGCAGATCGGTGCCGAGGAAGTCAATGCGGGCCTCAAGCCGCTCGGCATGGGGTCGGGCAACGCCGCACTCGACGCCATCCACCCCCAGTCGCACCAGGGCGTGTGCGGCGACGCGATCGCCGCGAAGGAAGGCATCAGCCGCGAAGCCGTCGACGCGCTCGCGCTCGTCAGCCAGCAGCGCGCCGACCGCGCGATCAAGGAAAACCGCTTCGCCAAGTCGGTCGTGCCCGTCTATAACGAGGACGGAAGCGTCGCGCTCGACCGCGAGGAATTCCCGCGTCCCGAAACCACCGCCGAAGGCCTTGCCGGCCTGAAGGCGAGCTTCGGCGCGCTCAAGGATTTCGATCTCGGTGGCGGGGTAACCTTTGGCAAGCAGATCCAGCGCGTCTATCCCGACCTCGAATGGGAAGGCGTCCACCACGCCGGCAACTCGTCGGGTGTCGTCGACGGCGCCGCAGCGTTGCTCCTGACCTCGAAGGACTATGCCGACAAGCACGGCCTGAAGCCGCGCGCGCGCATCGTCGCTTATGCCAACCAGGGCGACGATCCGACGCTGATGCTCAACGCCCCGGTTCCGGCGGCGAAGAAGGTGCTCGAAAAGGCCGGGCTGACCGTCGCCGACATCGACGTCTGGGAAATCAACGAAGCCTTCGCCGTGGTCGCCGAAAAGTTCATCCGCGACCTGAAACTCGACCGCGAAAAGGTGAACATCAACGGCGGCGCGATGGCGCTCGGCCATCCGATCGGCGCCACTGGCTCGATCCTGATCGGCACCGCACTCGACGAACTCGAACGCTCGGGCGGCCGCTATGGCCTCGTCACCATGTGCGCCGCAGGCGGCATGGCGCCGGCGATCATCATCGAACGCATCTGATCCTGAAGCGAAGCCCCTCTCCTTGCGGGAGGGGCTTCGATCAGAACGGCCCGCGCACCGCGATCGTCCGCGCGGGGTTGTAGAGGTTCAGGAACATCGTCTTACCGTCGGGCGCGAAGCACACACCCGACACCTTGGTTGCCGCGCTCACCCGCGCAAAGGGATAGACCTTCCCCTCCGGCGTCACCCCACGCAGCCAATTGTCGGGGCGGCTGCCGCGCCGGTCCTCGCACACCATCAGGTCGCCATTCGGCGCAACGCTCAGATTGTCGCCGAAGCTGAAATGCGCGGGATCGGTCGTTTCGACGAACAATTGCAATTGCCCCGGCTGCGCCGTCTCGGCCGCCGTCCCTTCGGCCGGCGACGGGCGATAACGCATGATCTGCCCGCGCCGCGCCGGACCACCCGAGGTGCAGGTGAAATAGATCTCGCCGTCGCCGCCATGGATACCCTCGCCGCGAGCGAACACGGTCGCACCGGCACGCGCACCGCGTTTGCGCAAATCATCCTTCGGGCTTTCGACCTCGTCGAGATCGATCCAGCGCGCGTCGTGCCAGCCGCCGCTCGCCAGCACCGGCCGCGTCCAGTTGCGCGTATCGGACAGCGCCGGGTCGATCAGCGCCAGCGCCTGCAATCGCCCGCCCTTTTGGAGCTCGCCCGGCAAAGCGGGCAGGAAGCGGTAGAAGAGGCTGTCTTGCCGGTCCTCGGTCATATAGACCGCGCCGCTCCGGGGATCGACGACTGCGGCCTCATGGTTGAAACGCCCCATCGCCTTGAGCGGCTCGGCGGCGACCAGCCCGCCCGGGGCGACGGGCATTTCGAACACCCAGCCATGATCTTCCTTGTGCAGCCCGCCGGCCCGCGAAACATCTTCCTCGCAGCTGAGCCAGGTACCCCACGGCGTGATACCGCCCGAGCAATTGTAGATCGTGCCGACGAGCGAAAGATATTGCTCCTCGACCGCGAGGGTCGCGGGGTCGAGGATGATCGTCGAGACACCGCCAGGCAGCGCCTCGCCGCCGCCGCTGCGGTAACAGTCGAACGCCGCCGCATCGCCGACGGTGCCGACCGGACACGCGCCATGCTTCAGCTCATCCGCGCCAAGCTCGTGATTGCGCATCAGGCACAGCCGTCCGTCGGGCAAGGTAGTGCAGCCCATGCCGTCGGCGCTGTTCGGCACCTGCCGCCCGTCGCTCATCAGCTGGCCATATTGCGAAAGGATCTTGTACGAAAAGCCGCGTGGCAGATCGAGGAGCCGCGCCGGGTCGGGGATCGGCGCCCCGAAGCCCTGCCCTTCGGCCGGCATCGCAGCGGAAACATGGCGGCTGTGCAGCGCGAGCCCGGCGAAGGCAGTGGCCATCAGCCCCTTGGCGAAGTCGCGGCGATCGAGTGCGATGGATGCCCGTTCCATGGCCGCGCGATAGGGGCGTGAGGTGACAGGCGGGCTGCGGAAGCCTGACAGTTTGGCGACATTTTGAAGTTGGCTGGCACATTAGTGCAACATTTGGCGCAGCCGCCCTGTTCGCATCTCGCACGACGCCCTGGGAGCAAAGAAATCCTTTCCCTCCTAAGGGTTCCTTCGCCCTTGCACTGCCCCTTTTGCGTCGGCATGGCCAAGGAGACATATTGGGAGAAAAAGACATGGCAGGTCCGCTTCAGGGTATCCGTATCATCGAATTCGCCGGCATCGGTCCCGGCCCCTTCTGCGGCATGATGCTCGCCGATCACGGCGCCGAGGTCATCCGTATCGACCGCCCGGGCGGCTTCATGGACCCGCGCGATCCGCTGTCGCGCAACCGCACCTCGATCTCGCTCGACATGAAGAACCCCGAAGCCGTCCAGACCGCGCGTGACCTGTGCAAAAGCGCCGACGGCATCATCGAGGGCTATCGCCCCGGAGTGATGGAGCGGCTCGGCCTCGGCCCCGATGTGCTGCTCGCGGACAATCCGAAGCTCGTCTATGGCCGCATGACCGGCTGGGGCCAGTTCGGTCCATATGCGCAAGCTGCCGGCCATGACATCAACTATATCTCGCTGTCGGGCGTGCTCCACACCGTCGGCGTGCGCGGCGGCAAGCCGGTGCCGCCGGTCAATTATGTCGGCGATTTCGGCGGCGGCGGCATGATGCTCGCCTTCGGCATGTCGAGCGCGCTGCTCCATGCGTCGAAGACCGGCGAGGGCCAGGTGATCGACTGCGCGATGACCGACGGTTCGGCGCTGCTCGCGGGCATGAGTTGGTGGTTCCACGCCGCGGGCGCGCTCAAGGACGAGGCCGGCGTCAACCGTCTCGACGGCGGCGCCCCCTATTACGACACCTACACCTGCAGCGACGGCAAGTTCATCTCGATCGGGTCGATCGAGCCGCAATTTTACGCGCTGCTGCGCGCCAAGACCGGGCTCGACGCCGACCCCGCTTTCGACGTGCAGGACGACCAGGAAAATTGGCCCGCCAAGAAGGAAAAGGTCGCCGCGCTCTTCGCCACCAAGACCCGCGACGAGTGGTGCGAGCTGATGGAGATGACCGACGTCTGCTTCGCCCCCGTGCTGTCGCTGAGCGAAGCGCCGCATCACCCGCACAATGTCGAGCGCGAGACCTTCGTCACCGTCGCCGGCGTCCCGCATCCCGCCCCGGCGCCGCGCTATTCGGCGACAATCAACGACACCCCGCGCGCCGCCCCCGCGGTCGGCGGCGACGGTGACGATGTGCTCGCGAAGCTGGGCTATGACGCCGAAAAAATCGCGGCGCTGCGCAGCGGCGGCGCGGTGCGCTGAACTTGCACGCGGCGGCCGCGAGGCGTAGCCTGCGGTCGCCGATAAGGAGAAGAATATGGGCGAATTTCTGAGTGTCGAACGGCGCGGCAAGATCGCGATCCTGACGATGATCAAACCCGAGAGCATGAATGCGATCGGCACGCACGAGGATTGCCAGGACATCATCGACACGCTGCGCACCCTCGGCGACGACCGCGGCGTCAGCGCGATCATCCTGACCGGCAGCGGCAAAGCGTTCAGCGCCGGTGGGAACCTGAAGGGCATGCAGGACCGCACCGGCATCGGGGTGCTCGACCAGCCCGATTCCACCCGCGCCAATTATCGCAAGGGCGTGCAGGCGGTCATCCGCGCGCTGATGGACTGCGAAGTGCCGATGATCGCGGCGGTCAACGGCCATGCCATCGGCCTCGGCGCCGACCTCGCCTGCACCTGCGACATCCGCATCGCCGCCGAGAGCGCGAAATTCGCGTGCAGCTTCATCAAGGTCGGCATCGTCCCCGGCGATGGCGGGGCGTGGCTGCTCCAGAAGATCCTCGGCTATCCGCGCGCCGCCGAACTATTCCTCACCGGCGACCGCTTCGACGCGGCGCAGGCCAAGGAGTACGGCCTCGTCACCGAGGTGGTGCCCGACGAGGAACTGCTCGACCGCGCGATCGCCATCGCCGAGCGCATCGTGTGCAACCCGCCGCGCGCGTTGCGGCTCACCAAGCGGCTGCTCCGCGAGGCGCAGCACAGCCGGATGAGCGATATCCTCGAGCTGAGCGCCGCCTATCAGGCGATCGTCCACGAAACCGCCGACAACCGCGAGGCGATCAACGCTTTCGTCGAAAAACGCCCCCCCGTTTTTACAGGAGACTGACCATGATCGCCGAGCGCGTCCTGCCGCTGTCCGGCATCCACAATTTCCGCGACTATGGCGGCTATGACGTCGAGGGCGGCGGCAAGTTGCGCAGCGGAATGCTGTGGCGCTCGGCGCACCATCAGGATGCGACCCCGGCCGACCTCGGCACGGTCGATGCGCTGGGGATCGAGACGATCGTCGACCTGCGCGGCGACGACGAACGCGCCGCGCATCCGTGCAAAAGGTCCGACGGTTTTTCAGCGCGGGTGCTGTTCGCCGACGGCAACACCGCCGGCCTCGCCCCGCATCTGCAAGCCGCCAAGGGCACGATCGACAACGACACCGCGCGGGCGCGGATGATCGATACCTATGCCGGCATGCCGTACCGCCCGGTGCTGGTCGCGACGCTGCGGCTCTACCTGTCCGCGCTGGCCGAATATGACGCGCCGAGCCTCGTCCACTGCGTCGCGGGCAAGGACCGCACCGGCTTTGCGGTGGCGATCGTCCACCGGCTGCTCGGGGTGCATGAGGACGATCTGATGCACGATTATCTGCTCACCAACAGTGCGGGCAAGATCGAGGAACGGATCGCGCAGGGCGGCGATGTCATCCGGGCGCGCTACAATGCGGACATCCCCGATGACGCGATCCGCACTTTGATGTCGGTCAATCCGATCTTTCTCGAGGCCGCATTGGCGACGGTGCGCCGCGACCATGGCGACATTCCGACCTATGCCGAGACGGTGCTGAACTTCACCCCCGAGATGCGCGACGCGATCGTCGACAAGCTGGTGGTTTACTGAGCGCCCTCGTCGCCCCCGCGAAGGCGGGGGCCGCTGGAGATATATTCAACGAAGCCGGAAAAGGCCGATAGTGGCCCCCGCCCTCGCGGGGGCCACGGGGATGATCAGCCGCCCTTCACCAGCACGCCGCCCTTGACCACCGCATCGACATCCTCGAGCTGGCGCACGTCGGTCAGCGGATCGCCATCGACCGCGATGATGTCGGCGTAGCGACCGACCGCGATCGCCCCGACGTCCTTTTCGCGGTTCAGCGCCTGCGCGGCGTTGCGCGTTGCGGCCTGAATGGCCTCGATCGGGGTCATCCCATATTCGACCATGACGCGGAACTGCTTGCCGACCTGACCATGCGGCATCACCCCCGCATCGCTGCCGAAGACCATGCGGACACCGGCCTTGTGCGCCTTGCGGAAATTGTCGCGCTGCGCCTGCGCGATCTCGCGATCCTTGCGCAGATTATCCTCGAGCACGCCGTTCTTCGCACCCTCGGCCTGGGTATATTCGGTGTTATAGATATCCATCGAGAACCACACGGGCTGCTTGCGCGCGACGGCGAGGCGGATGCCTTCGTCGTCGACCAGGCTGGCATGCTCGATCGTGTCGATCCCGGCGTTGATCGCGGCGCGGATGCCCGCCGCGCCATGCGCATGCGCGGCGACGCGCAGGCCCCATTGATGCGCCTCGTCGGCGATGGCGCGCAGCTCGACCTCGGACACCTGCAACTGGCCGGGTTCGGTGTTGCGTGAAAAGACGCCGCCGGTGGCGCAGACCTTGATGACCTCGGCGCCATATTTGCGCTGGCGGCGAACCTGATAGCGCAGTTCGTCGGGGGTATCGCCGATCCCCTCCTTCTTCGCGTCCTCCTTTTCGAAGCTCGGCGGGAAGAAGGTCGAATCGCAATGGCCGCCGGTGGCGCCGAGCGCATAACCCGCGGGCACGATGCGCGGCCCGACCGCATAACCGGCCTCGATCGCCTGCTTGAGCCCGATGTCGTTGCGGTCGCTAGAGCCAACATTGCGCACGGTGGTGAAACCGGCGTCGAGCATGTCGTGGGCGTTCTTGACCGCGGTCATGCCCCAGAAGCTGTCGGTGAATTCCAGCCCGTTGTATCCGCCGATATCAGCGGGGCCGTCGAGGTGGACGTGCATGTCGATCAGGCCCGGCAGCAGCGTCTTGTCGCCGAGGTCGATATGCTTGACGTTCGCGCCCCATTTCACGGTGCGCGCATCGGCAACCCCGGTGATGCGGCCATCGGCGCCGACGAAGATCGCGGGATAGTCGATCGTCTTGCCGGTCAGCACATCGACATAGCGCGCGGCGGTGATGACGGTCTGGCCGGTCGAGTCCTGGGCCTGCGCAGGGGCCGCCGCGACGGCCAGAAGCGCGGTGCCGCCAAAAGCGATTCGCCGCAGAAAAGTCCCGAACTTCACACTGGATTGCATGTCTGATCCGCCTGTTTTTGTTGCCCGCAACGGTGATGGCAAAGGCGGGGAAATTAGGACAGCGGAAAATGACGGATGAACGGTCCTCCTTGTGGCCGAAGGCCATGGGGAGGTGGCAGCGCGAAGCGCTGACGGAGGGGCCGACGCCGTCAAAGGCCGGTGCGAGGCCGTCGCCCCTCCACCACCGCTTCGCGGCGGTCCCCCTACCCATCGCTGCGCGACAGGGAGGATCAATTGCTCAGAGGTCGATCTTGAACCGCGCCAAATAATCATAATCCGGCCGGCACGCCTCGGCGACGGCCTGCGCTTCCGCCGTCAGTTCGGGGATCGGCTTGTCCGGAACCCCGAAACCCGTGCTCGACATCACCGCGTCGTACCAATGCGAGGCCCAAATGCCGTCGGTGTCGCGCAGCCCTGCCTGCCAGTGCAGCATCGCCGGGTCCCATTCGATGCCGAGCGCGGCGCATAATTTCGCGAGCATCGCGGGCGGGTCGCGCAGGATGTCTGCGCTGTCGATCACCGGCGGCGCATGGCCCAGCCGGTCGGCCTCGCGGTCGAAAAATTCGACCTGCTTGTCGGTGCCGAGATGGTCGGGGCGTACCGATACGCGCTTCGCGGCATAGCTCGCGACGACGCGCGCCGGGTCACGGATCAGGAAGGCGTGGCGCAGCCCCGGCAGGTCGTCATGCCTTATGGGGCCGACCATATGGTGCGCCATATGTTTCTGGTACCAGATCTGCGTCGCGGCGGTGTTCGGGCCGGTCATGCTGCGCGCGACGCCAAACCAGTCGCAGTCCATCGACGCCATCACTTCGTCCATCATCGGCTGCGGATCGCCAGTGTGCCGCAGGTACGCTCCATAAAAGGGTTCGTCGCTGACATGGGTATCGGTCCGGCTGCCGAAGCTGCGCATCATCGCCGTCGACAGGTTGCGCGGCCCCGACCACATGGCG
Source organism: Sphingopyxis sp. GW821-FHT02C12 (assembly GCF_059421785.1). Lineage (NCBI taxonomy): Bacteria > Pseudomonadati > Pseudomonadota > Alphaproteobacteria > Sphingomonadales > Sphingopyxidaceae > Sphingopyxis > Sphingopyxis sp. GW821-FHT02C12. The sequence goes on along the minus strand of NZ_JBWKVQ010000001.1, from coordinate 3,037,175 downwards.
ATGCGGATGGTCATTGCTGCCTTTCCCTTCCTCCGTTTGTGCCGAGCGAAGTCGAGACACGCTTGGCGCCAACGTGTCTCGACTTCGCTCGACGCAAACGGGATTGGGGGTGCGATTTAGCCATTTAACTCGCCCGAAATGTCGCGCTCGATCAATATCTTGTAGAGCCCTTGCAACCGCTCGACCATCGGCCCCCGCCCCTCGGTCAGCACACGCCCGTCGATAGTATGCGCGGGCACCACCCCCGCGAAGGTGCCGGTCACGAACGCCTCCTCGGCGCCATAGACGTCGGTGAGCGAGAAATTCTTCTCATACACCGGGATGCCCGCCTCGCGGCAGATGCGGATGACGTTGCTGCGGGTGATGCCGGCGAGGCAATAATCGCCGCTCGAGGTCCATACCTCGCCCTTGCGCACGATGAAGAAATGGGTCGAATTGCAGGTCGCGACGAAGCCGTGCGGGTCGAGCATCAGCGCCTCATCGGCGCCCGCCTGCGCCGCCTGGATGCACGCGGTGATGCAGTTCAATTTGCTGTGCGAATTGAGCTTCGGGTCCTGCACCGCGGGGTCGCCGCGGCGGACATGGACGGTAAACAGCGACAGTCCCTTTTCGACCGTCGCGGGCAGCGGGTCCTTATGTTCGGCGATGATGACGATCGTCGCGGGCGAGATTACGACGCGCGGGTCCTGATAGGGGGTCGAGCGGATGCCGCGAGTGACCATCAGGCGGATGTGACAGGCGTCCATCTGGTTGCCCGCGATCGTGTCGTAAAGCCGCTGGATCAGCGCCTCTCGCGAAATCCCGATGTCCATCGCGATCGCCTTCGCACCCTCGAACAAGCGGTCCATATGCTGGTCGAGGAAGGCCATGCGCCCCTTGTGGACGCGGATCCCCTCCCACACCCCGTCGCCGAGCATGAAGCCGCTGTCGAACACCGACACGCTCGCATCGATACGGGGCACCAGCGTGCCGTTGACGTTGATCAGGATCGCGTCGTTGCGCGGATCGGGGACGAAATCGTGGGTGCCTTGAGCCATGGCGCGAGCCTAGCCGCTGGCGCGACGCTGTCGAGAGGTGTCAGGCGACCTTGCGGCCGAAACTGCCCGGCGGCGGGCGGTCGAGACGGCCGCGGGCGGCGCCCTCGAGCGGGTCACGGCGCGCCGCCGCGCGTTCCTCGGCGGTGGCGAGCTGGCGCGGCGGCGGCGGGCCGCCCTCGACCGCGCGGCGTTCGTCGAGCACCTTGTGCCAGACCGCCCCCGCCTCGCGGTGCGGCATCGCGAAGATTTCGATCGCTTCCCCGACGAGCGGCACCGCGCGTTCGACGAGCTTCAGATAACCGAGCGGGAGGCGCAGCTTGCGTTTGCCCGCGATGCCGCCCTTGTCGCTGTGGATCACCAGCATCACCGGTCCCGGGATCGGCAGACCCGCCGCGCTGAGAAAGAGCGTTTCGGCGCCGACATGGGTATAATGATCGAAGGAGACGAAACGCTTGGTCCAGAGCGTGCGGATTTCGAGGCCGCGCGCATGCTGGGTGATCGCCGCTTTGTCCGGCGCCATCGCCTTCCACAGCGCGCGGCATCCATAAGCGATCAGATAGAGCCCGAGCGGCGCGCCGATCAGCGTGCCCATCAGCGCAAAGCCGCCGAAGAAAAACAGCAGCGCGCGGGTGACGAGCTTGCCGCCGCTATACTGGACGATCACCATCGGCGATCAGCCGATCTTGCGGCCGAACTGCGGGCGCGGCGTGTCGGCGGGTGGCGACGCTTCCTCGGGTACAGCGGGCGCTTCGCCGCGCTTGCTCATATAGCGCGCGAAAGCGGCGTCGGCGTCGAACCCCTCGGTCGCCGGCAGGTCGTCACCGACCTTGACCGCCGCACCGGGCACGCGGTTCGCGCCCGACGCGACGCGGAGCAGCTTGACCAGCGGGCCGATCAGGAACAGCAGCGCGATGATCGACAGGCCGAGCACGGTCGGACCGAGTCCGATGCCGACGATGCCCTCCATCGAATTGCCGCCGACGCCCATGAAATGCCACAGGAAGAAACCGATATAGGCGACCGGAATCAGCGCCAGCAGCCAGCGGAACACCCCGCCGATCGAACCACCCATAGGAAAACCCTCCTCTTTCCAAAGAGGGTCGTAGCGCCAAGCGGTTAGGATTTTCTTATGTCGCGGGCCGGCCGCGCCGCACCCAGGCGGCACCGAGCAGCGCGAAGGCGGTGCCGAGCATCGTGCCGCCGACGATGTCGCTCGCCCAATGGACGCCAAGCATCATGCGCGAGGTGCCGTTGAGCACGATCATCACCCCCGCAAGGCTCCACGCCGCGCGGCGCCAGCGCGGCGGCACCAGCCAGGCGAGCATCAGATAGACGACCGCGGCGCTCGTCGCATGGCCGCTGGGATAGGAAAAGCTCGTCTGATGGTCGAGATGCGGGATCAGGTCGGGGCGTGCGACGCCGAAAGCCATTTTGAGCAGGCTCGACACGAGATTCGACAATAGCGACGCCCCCGCCAGTGCGACCGCACAGCGCGGCCCGCAGAGCCGCCAGACGAGCGCGGTCAGGCCGATGACGATGACCCAGCGCGGCGCGCCGCCGCCGATCCAGCTCGCGCCCTGCATGAAGGCGATGAAAGCGGGGTCGCTCTTGCCGACATGGAGGACAAGGTCGGTCGAGATGCGCAGGTCGATCGCCCGGGTCCAGCCCGCGACGACCGCGAAGCCTAGCAGGATCACCGCGAGGAGCAGGACGGCGGCGGCGATGAGGAAGCGGTTGGTCTTGTTCGGCATCAATCCCCCTTCGCCATCCCCGCGCAGGCGGGGATCCAGCTGTCCACGTTGAAGGAAAAAGCTGGATCCCCGCCTGCGCGGGGATGACGAGGTTGTGGTCAAATATGCAAAGGCCGCCCGAACGCCGCGAGCACGCCTTCGTGCATCGTCTCGCTCAGCGTCGGATGCGGGAAGACGGTGCCGATGAAATCATCCTCGACCAGCTCGGCGGTCTTGCCGATCGTATAGCCTTGGATCAGCTCGGTAACCTCGGCGCCGATCATGTGCGCGCCGAGCAGTTCGCCGGTCTTGGCGTCGAATATGGTCTTGGTGAAACCCTCGGCCTCGCCGAGCGCGATCGCCTTGCCGTTGCCGATGAAGGGGAAGGTGCCGGCCTTCACCTCGTACCCCAGTTCCTTCGCCTTGGCCTCGGTCAGCCCGACGCTGGCGATCTGCGGGCGGCAATAGGTGCAGCCGGGGATGTTGCGCGGGTCCATGGCGTGCGGGTGGTTGCCGGCGATCGCCTCGACCGAAATGATCGATTCGTGCATCGCCTTGTGCGCGAGCCACGGCGGCGCGGTGACGTCGCCGATCGCCCAGAGGCCGGGCACGTTGGTGCGGCACATCGCGTCGGTGTCGATATGGCCCTTGGTGGTCTTCACGCCGAGCGCTTCGAGCCCGATATTCTCGGTGTTCGGGACGATGCCGATCGCGACGATCGCGTGGCTGAATTCGGCGCTTTCGGTCTTGCCGTCCTTGGTCTTGATCTTCGCGGTAACGCCGGTCGCGGTCGCCTTCAATTCCTCGACGCCGGCGCCGGTGAAGATCGTCATGCCCTGCTTCTTGAGCGATTTTTCGAGGAAGGCCGACACATCGGCGTCCTCGACCGGGACGACGCGGTCGAGCATTTCGACCACCGTCACTTGGGCGCCCATGTCGCTGTAGAAGCTCGCGAACTCGATCCCGATCGCGCCCGAACCGATGACGAGCAGCTTCTTGGGCATTTCGGGCGGGACGAGCGCGTGGCGATAGGTCCAGATGCGCTTGCCGTCGGCGGGCGCGAACGGCAGGTCGCGGGCGCGCGCGCCGGTCGCGACGATGATGTTCTTGGCGGTGAGGGTTTCGCTGCCCTTCTCGCCCTTCACCTCGAGCTTGCCCGGCGCCGTCAGCTTGCCCTCGCCCATATGGACGGTGATCTTGTGCTTCTTCATCAGGAAAGCGACGCCCTGGCTCAGTTGCTTGGCGACGCCGCGGCTGCGCTTCACCACCGCGTCGATATCGGCGCTGATCTGCTGCGCGATCAGGCCGTAATCGCCGGCATGCTGCATATAATGATAGATTTCGGCCGAACGCAGCAGCGCCTTGGTCGGGATGCAGCCCCAGTTGAGACAGATGCCGCCGAGATTCTCGCGCTCGACGATCGCGGTTTTCAGGCCCAATTGGGCCGCGCGGATCGCCGCGACATAGCCGCCGGGCCCCGAGCCGAGGACGATGAGGTCGTAGTTGGTGTCAGCCATTATGGGCTCCTTCTAAAGCCCCTCTCCCCTTACGGGAGAGGGGTTGGGGAGTGAGGTCGGCGCGCGTCTGCGCGCCAAGAGAATCGATGGCGTGCAATATGGCTTCGGCAACGCCGTCGCTATTGTTCAATACGTCGTTGTTCCAGAAACGCAGGATGCGAAAGCCTTGCGCGGCCAGATAGGCGTCGCGACCGGCATCATAGGCGTTTTCCGCATGCTGTCCGCCGTCCGCCTCGACGATCAGCCGATGCTCGAAGCAGACGAAATCGGCGATGTAGAGGTCGTCGATGATGACCTGACGACGCCATCTCAGGTCGGCCAGCCGTTTGGCGCGCAAGATCGACCAGAGCCGACGTTCCGCATCGGTCGGACTGGATCGCATGTCGCGGGCGCGTTCCAGCAAGAGTGATTTTCGGGCGAGAGCGTCGGTTACAGTCTTGTGCGCCGCAGACGCGGCGCGGACCCCACTCCCCAACCCCTCTCCCGCAAGGGGAGAGGGGCTTTGGCCCCTTGCGGGCATTTTACGCCACCAGCCCCAGCGGGTTCTCCACCAGGTCCTTGAACGTCTTCATCAACAACGCGCCATCGGCACCATCGATCGCGCGATGGTCGAAGCTGCCGGTCGCCGACATGACGGTCGCGATCGCGATCGCGTCGTCGACGACATAGGGCCGCTTCTCGCCCGCGCCGATCGCCATGATCATGCCCTGCGGCGGGTTGATCACCGCGGTGAACTGCTTGATCCCCATCATCCCCATGTTCGAGATGCTGGCGGTGCCGCCCTGATATTCGCTGGGCTGGAGCTTGCCCTCCTTCGCCTTCGCCGCGAGTTCGGACATTTCGGTCGAGATTTTCGACATCGACTTGCCGCCGGCATCGGTGATGATCGGGGTGATCAGCCCGCCGGGGATGCTGACCGCGACCGAAATGTCGGCGCGGCTGTACTGGCGCATCACATCGCCGCCGAAGCTGACGTTGCACGCCGGCACACGTTCGAGCGCAACCGCGAGCGCCTTGATCAGCATGTCGTTGACGCTGAGCTTCACCCCGCGGCCTTCGAGGCTGGCGTTGAGTTCGCCGCGCAGCTTAAGCAGCGCATCGAGGCGGATATCTACCGTCAGGTAGATGTGCGGCGATTGCTGCATCGATTCCGTCAGGCGGCGCGCGATCGTCTTGCGCATGCCCGACAGCTTGCTGTCCTCGTGCGGGATGCCGAAATCGGGGATTTCGCCGTGCGCGGCAGGGGCGGGAGCCGCGGCGACGGGCGCGGCCGACGGGGCCGCTGCGGCCGGAGCCGCGGCGGGAACAGCCGCGGCGCCGGCGGGGGCGCCGTCGAGGTCGTCCTTGACGATGCGGCCGCCGGGGCCGGTGCCGGTGATAGTCGACAGGTCGATGCCGCGCTCGGCGGCGAGGCGCTTGGCGAGCGGGCTCGCCTTGATGCGGTCGCCCGATGCGGCGGACGCCGCAGCAGGGGTCGGTGCGGGTGCGGGCGCCGCTGCGGGGGTAGCGGCGGGTGCCGGAGCAGGCTCAGCCTTCGCCTCGGGAGCAGGCGTCGCAGCGGCGGGCGCCGCCTTGGCGCTCCCCGCATCCTCGCCTTCGCCGGTGATCGTCGCGATCACGGTGCCGACCTTCACATTGTCGGTGCCCTCGGCGACCAATATCTGCGCGATTACGCCATCGTCGATCGCCTCATATTCCATCGTCGCCTTGTCGGTCTCGATCTCGGCGAGCAGGTCGCCCGACTTAACCGTATCGCCCTCCTTGACCAGCCATTTGGCGAGCGTGCCCTCCTCCATCGTCGGCGAGAGCGCGGGCATTTTGAGTTCGATCGGCATGGTGAGGCATGTTCCCTGTCAGTCTGGCAGGTTGCCCCTGCCGTTACGGCCTGTACCTCTCCATAAGCGGAGCCGGGGTCAAGGTCCATCGGGTCAAACTTGCCTTTCATACGAATGTGACGCACTCTCCCCTCATAAAAAGCATAGCGGGGGTCGGGGCGATGCGGACTTATCTGGTGGTGATCGACGACAGTCCGGAGGCCAGCCTCGCGCTGCGCTTCGCCGCGCGGCGCGCGGCGCGCACGGGCGGCGGCGTGATGGTGCTGGCGATCATCCCGCCACAGGACTTCGTCGCGTTCGGCGGGGTGCAGGCGACGATCGAGGCCGAGGCGCGCGAACATGCCGAAGCGCTGGTGGCGGCGGCGGCCGACACGGTCGCGCAGGAAGCCAATGTCACGCCGCAGATCATGGTCAAGTCGGGCAAACCCGCCGAGGTCGTGTGCCAGGTGATCGCCGAGAATGACGAGGTCGCTGCGCTGGTGCTGGCGACGGCGGCGAGCGGCGCGCCGGGGCCGCTGGTTGCGCATTTCACCGGACAGGATGCGGGAACGCTCCCCTGTCCGGTGATGCTGGTGCCCGGCGGGATCGATATCAGCCGGCTCGATGCGTTGAGCTAGGCGGTCGCAAGGCGCGGCAGGGCGGCGGCGCCCTTCGCTTCGAAGAAAGCCAGATCGAGCACGACCAGCGCCTGCACCACGACGACCGCGATGCCGAGCCATGTCATCTGGCCGGCGAACACCGCGAGGACGCCGAAGCTCGCGGCGACCCAGCCGATATTGCCGACCGCGATCAGGTTCGCGAGCCCCTTGCTCGGCGCCTTCTGCGTGGCGACGAACAGCATCAGCAGGGCGCTCGGCAGCCCGATCCATCCCGCGACGGTCACGACTTCGGAGGGGAGGCCGAGAAGTGCCGCAACCGTCGCGGTCGCAAAGACGCCCAGCACGAACAGCCCCGTGCAGGTGATGGCGTCGATGATCAGGACATTCTTGAGATTGAAATAGGACATGACGGGTTCTCCTTTCGAACTGGGCCCAATTATGCCGCGAAACAACGCCAGTCGATTACGCCCGAGGTAATGGAAAAGAGGAAGATGGAGGTATAGCTCCCGCAGCGAAGGAGAAGGTCAATGCAGGTTGCACCGCTGGGCGAGCAATTGCGCGAATGGCGTACGCGGCGCCGGATGAGCCAGATGGACCTCGCGCTCGACAGCGAGATTTCGACCCGCCACCTGAGCTTTATCGAGACCGGGCGGTCGAAACCGAGCGCCGCGATGCTGGCGCGGATCGCCGATTGCCTCGAAGTCCCGCACCGCGCGCGCAACGCCATGCTGCTCGCGGCGGGTTACGCGCCCGATTATCAGGAACGCGCGCTCGACAGCGCCGAAATGGCGGGGATGCGCGCGATCGTCGAGCATGTATTGAAGGGGCACGAGCCCTATCCGGCGCTCGCGGTCGACCGCCATTGGAACATGGTCGCGGCGAATGATGCGATCGCGATCCTGATCGAGCAAGTAGCCCCCGCCCTGCTCGTCCCGCCGGTCAACGTGCTGCGGATCGCGCTGCACCCCGACGGGCTGGCGCCGCAGATCGTCAATTTCGGCGCGTGGCGCGCGCATATCCTGCACCGGATCGACTTGCAGATCGAGGCGAGCGCCGACGCGGGGCTGATCGCACTGCGCGAGGAACTGGCGGGTTATGACCGGCAGGCGAACGACAATGACGGCGGCCCGGTGAGCGGCATCGCGGTACCGCTGATCCTCGACACCATCGCGGGGCGGATAGCGTTCGTATCGACCGTGACGATCTTCGGGACGCCGGTCGATATCACGCTGTCGGAACTGGCGATCGAGGCGTTTTTCCCGGCGGATGCGGCGAGTGCGGCGTTGTTGGCAAGGTTGGCGGGGAAATCTTGAACCTCGTCATTGCGAGCGAAGCGAAGCAATCCAGGGCGGTTACCGCCACTCTGGATTGCCGCGTCGCCTTCGGCTCCTCGCAATGACGAGATGCGGTTTAGCGCCGCCGCCCCTTATGCTTGATATTCGCCGGGCGCCCGCGCTTGCCGACGCTGTGTTTGCCCGCCTTGTCCTTCAACCCGTCGCGGCGCGGCGGGCGGCCCCGGAAACCGCCTTCGGGCGCGTCGGGCAGTTCGAAACGCAGAGAGCCGCTGACCGGGTTGGCATCGACCAGCCGCAGATCGAGCCGTTGGCCGGTGGTGAAACTCACCCGCCCATGCTCGCTGTCGAGGCTGCGCGCCGCCTCGTCATAGAAGAAGCGCTCGGCTCCCAATGTCGACACCGGCACCAGCCCGTCGCCGCCGAGGCCGTCGACGGTCGCGAAGAAACCGAACGGCTGCACCCCGGTGATCCGCGCCTGGACGATCTCGCCTTTCCGGCTCGACAGATAGGCCGCGACATAGCGGTCGATCGTTTCGCGCTCGGCCTCCATCGCGCGGCGTTCGAGGGCGCTGATCGCCTCCCCGATGCGCGACAGGCCCTTGGCGTCGGCCTCGCCGAGCCCGGTGCGCTCGGGCAAGCCCTTGGGCTTGCCCGGCACTTCGAGCTTATAGCCATCGACGAGCGCGCGGTGGACGATCAGATCGGCGTAACGCCGGATCGGCGAGGTGAAATGCGCGTAGCTGCCGAGCGCGAGGCCGAAATGGCCGGCGTTGGCGGGACCATAATAGGCCTGGGTCTGGCTGCGCAGGATCGCCTGCATGATTTCGGGCAGCCGGTCGTCTTCGGAAAAGCCGTCGATCAGGCGGTTGAACACCGCGGGGGTGATCACCTGTCCGAGCGCGAAACTCTGTTCGAAGGTTTCGAGATAATCCTTGAGGCTGACGAGTTTCTCACGGCTCGGCGGCTCGTGGATGCGGTACATCACCGGCGATTTCTTCGCCTCGAGCGCCTTCGCCGCAGCGACGTTGGCGGCGATCATATAATCCTCGATCAGCCGCATCGAATCGAGCCGGTCGCGGACGCGGATTTCGGCGATGCCGCCCTTCTCGTCGAGGATGACCTGGCGTTCGGGCAGGTCGAGGTCGAGCGGCGCGCGGGCGGCGCGCGCGGTCGCCAGCAATGTCCAGCAGGCCCAGAGATTGCGCAGCCCCGGCAGCACCTCGGCGTCCCAATCGTCCCGCGCCGTATCGGCATCATAGGCCGCCTGCGCATGTTCATAGGCGATGTTCGCGCGCAGCCGCACCAGCGCGCGGGTGAAGCGCCATGACGTCACCTTGCCATGCTTGTCGATGACGAGGTGGCACGCCATCGCGGCGCGGTCCTGCCCGGCTTTCAGCGAGCAGACACCCGCCGACAAAGTCTCGGGCAGCATCGGCACAACCTGATCGGGGAAATAGACGCTGTTGCCACGCCGCCGCGCCTCGCGGTCGAGCGCGCCATCGGGGCGGACATAGAAGCTGACATCGGCGATCGCGACGATCGCGCGCCAGCCGCCCTTGTTGGTAGCATCCTCGTCGGGCGCCGCCCAGACGGCGTCGTCATGGTCGCGCGCGTCGATCGGGTCGATCGCGACGATCGGCAGGTCGCGCAGATCCTCGCGCCCGTCGGGGGTCAGCGGGAGTTTCGCGGCGACCTCGGCTTCGGCGATTGTTTCGGTGCCGAAGACATGCGGGATTTCATGGCGCGCGATCGCGATCATGCTCAGCGCGCGCGGCGCGAACGGATCGCCGAGGCGCTCGACGACTTTCGCCTTGATCGCCGGTCCGCGGCCGCTCAGTTCGGCGCGCACCAGATCGCCGACATTGGCATCACCCTTGTCGGCAACCGCGAAGTCGTAGCGCGCGCGCTTGTCGGCGGGGCGCAGCCACAGGATCGGCTTGCCGCCGGGTCCCATATCCTCGACGAGAACGCCGATCACAGTCTCGCCGCCCGTCTGCAATTTCTTCATCGGGTGCGCGACATGGCCGCTGCCGCGTTCTTCGGTGCGCGCGAGGATGCGATCGCCAACGCCAAGCGCGCCCTTGCGGCCCTGCTCCATCACGCGCAGCCGCGGTGCGGGACCGGCGGCTTCCCAATGCTCGGGGACGGCCCAGACGGTGCTGCCGTCGATCGAGGTGACGCGCAGCACGGTAACGCGCGGCAATCCGCCGTGCTTGTGGAACGAACGCCCCGCCGCGAGATCGACGAGCCCCTCGTCGGTCATATCCTTGAGCAGCGCCTTCAGCGCGATCTTCTCGGCACCGTGCAGCGCGAAATGCTTGGCGATCTCGCGCTTGCCGACCGGACCGCTGCTCGTTTCGATGAAACGGAGGATCTGGTCGGGCTTGGGCAACCCCGCGGGCCGTTGCGCTTTTGCCAATTAATAGGTCCGTCCTATCAGCACGCGTTCGACCGCGGGTTCGCCGGTGAAGAAGCAGGCGCCGTCGGCGGGTGCGGCATCGAGCGGGGTGTTGCGCATCGTCAGCTTGAGTGCCTTCAACTGCTCGACGATCTTGTCGAGCGCGACGCCGGTCGGGCGCGACCATTGGACTTCGGCCCAGCCGACAAATTTGTCGTCGCCGGCAAAATGCGCTTTCAGATCCGTCACATCGCGGCGAATATTGTCGTCGAGCCGCGCCTTGGCCTCGGCGTAGAGGCTTGCCTGGATCTCCTCAAGCATCGCCACCGCGCCGGCGGCGAACGCGTCCCTGCCGACGAACGCCGTGTTCAGCTTGCCGTCGTCCTTGTACAGCCGGTCGCGGCGGATCACCGCGACATTGCCGCCCGCCATGTCGCGCGGACCGATTTCGACGATGATCGGCGCACCCTTCTTGACCCAGCCCCAGCGCTTGGTCTGCGCCTTGGCGCCGCCGGTGTCGAGCAGCACGCGCACGGGTTCGCGGAAGGCGTCGAGCGCCTTGAGGCTCGCCTCGATCCCGCGGCAATAATCGAGGATCGCGGCGTCTTCCTCATTGTCGCGGAGCATCGGCACGATGACGATCTGGTGCGGCGCGATGCGCGGCGGACAGCGCAGGCCGTCGTCGTCGCCGTGGGTCATGATGACCCCGCCGATCATCCGCGTCGACGTGCCCCAGCTCGTCGTGTGGCACAGGCTGTGGCCGCCATCCTTGTCCTGATAACGGATGCCCGCCGCTTCGGCGAAACCGGTGCCCAGGTAATGCGAGGTGCCAGCCTGCAACGCCTTGCCGTCCTGCATCATCGCCTCGATCGAATAGGTCGCGACGGCGCCCGGAAAGCGCTCATTCTCGGGTTTTTCGCCCGCGACGACGGGCATCGCCAGCACATCCTCGGCGAAGGCGCGGTACATTTCGAGCGCGCGCAGCGTCTCGGCCATCGCGTCGGCCTTGTCGGCGTGCGCGGTATGGCCCTCCTGCCACAGGAATTCGCTGGTGCGCAGGAACATGCGCGTGCGCATTTCCCAGCGCACGACATTGGCCCATTGGTTGACCTTGAGCGGCAGGTCGCGCCAGCTCTGCACCCAGCGGCTCATCGCCGCGCCGATCACCGTCTCCGAGGTCGGGCGGACGATCAGCGGTTCCTCGAGCTTCGCTTCGGGATCGGGGACCAGCTTGCCCTTGTCGTTGGCGATCAGGCGATGGTGTGTGACGACCGCCATTTCCTTGGCAAAACCATCCACATGGTCGGCTTCCTTTTCAAAGAAGCTCAACGGGATGAAGAGCGGAAAATAGCAATTCTGGACCCCGGCATCCTTGATGCGGGCGTCCATCACCGTCTGGATGCGTTCCCACATGCCATAGCCCCACGGCTTGATGACCATGCAGCCGCGGACGCCCGATTCCTCGGCAAGATCGGCTTCGGCAATGACATCCTGATACCAGGCCGCAAAGTCGGCCTGCCGGGTTACGCTGAGCGCATGTTTGACCATGATATTCGTTTTTTCCGTCGCTGAGGGCGGGAGAAGCCCTGCTTATTTCTTCTTGGCGAGTTCGGCCTTGAGCTCTGCTACTTCGGCCTTGAGCGCCGCGATTTCGGCGTCCTTGGCCTTGCTGCCGCCCGCGCCTGGAATGAAGGCGCCCGCCGCCTGCTGGAACATCTCCATGTTGCGGCGCGTCAGTTCGGCGAGCGGGTTGGCGCCGAGCGCGCCTTCGAGCGCCGAGCGCACGTCCTGCTGGTTCTTGCGGAACGCGGTCATCGAGGCTTCGAGATATTGTGGCACCATCGACTGCATTTTGTCGCCGTACATACCGATCAGGTGTCGCAGGAAATTGACCGGCAACAGCGTCTCGCCGCGCGTTTCCTCGTCCATGATGATTTGCGTGAGCACATTGTGCGTGATGTCGTCGCCGCTCTTGGCATCGAGGACGCGGAATTCGCGGCCGTCGCGCACCATCGTGCCGAGATCTTCGAGCGTGATGTAGCAGCTGCGTTCGGTGTCATAGAGGCGCCGGTTCGCATATTTCTTGATGATGACCGTGTCGCCATCGGCGGACGCCTTGGACTTCGCCATGGTGATGCTGCTCCCTGATCCGGTGGCAAAGGCGACCCCGCCGCTCCGGGCTTTTGAATAGTGAGTTACGGGCATTAGCACCAATCTATGATGCATCGCAACATGAGGCGGCGCGGCGGCCGCGATTCGCTTTGGTGCCGTCGCGACACTGTCTTAATCCGCCGGATCGCCCTCTCCCGAACGAGAAGGCCTGACAGGCAGGGGCCGCGGACGCGCTGCCGTTAAAGTAACATAGTTTCAACCGAAACTGTTATTACGACACAATTGTCGTATCAAAGCGTCATGACCGACCACTTCATGTCGCGCTGCAATAAGCTTATTATTTGACGGTTTTTCGACACAAGCCTTGGCCACTGTTGCGAAAATGACACAATGTCATACCGATGCGGCGAAGCGGTCATAAATTTTTCCCCAAGGGCTTGTGTGCTTTCCGTTTTCCGGCTTTCTAGCTGTCAATCCGTTCATCTCTATTTTTGAACGGGCAACCGGGGAGTTACCAAATGAACAAGTCGCACCTGCTTATGGGTGCTGCTGCCTTTGCAGTAGCAATGTCCGTGAGCCAGCCTGTCCTCGCACAGAGCACCGCGGATTGCGTCGACGCCAACGAGAATGGCGTTTGCGATTCGGATGAGAATAAAGAACGCGCCATCGTCGTCACCGGCTCGCGCATTGCCCGCCCGACGCTCGAATCGTCGGTTCCGCTGACCTCGGTCGACGTCAGCGAACTGACCGACACCGGCGACGTCTCGCTCGGCGACGCGCTGAACGACCTTCCGTCGCTGCGTTCGACCTTCAGCCAGGGCAACTCGACCCGCTTCATCGGCACCGCCGGCCTGAACGTCCTCGACCTTCGCGGCCTCGGCACCGCCCGCACGCTGGTGCTCGTCAACGGCAAGCGTCACATCACTGCGATTCCGGGCGACTATCTGGTCGACGTCAACACCATTCCGGTCGACCTGCTCGAACGCGTCGATGTCGTGACCGGCGGCAATTCCGCCATTTACGGTTCGGACGCTGTCGCCGGCGTCGTCAACTTCATCACCAAGCGCAACTTCGACGGTATCAACCTGCGCGCGCAGGGCGGCATCTCGTCGCGTGGCGACCGCGGCAACCTGTTCATCAGCGGCACCTGGGGCAAGAATTTCGCCGACGGCCGCGGCAACGTGGCCGTGTCGGCCGAATATGCCGAAGCCAGCCCGCTCTATTTCCGCGACCGCGACTATCTGACCGGCGCCTACTCGGGCCGGTGCCAGTATCAGTTGACCGACAACACCACCGGTGAACCGGCGGCGGGTGACGGAATTTCCGACACCACCGCATTGTGCGGGGTCAAAAGTGCCTCGATCAGCGACGGCGGCACCATCGGCCTGCTCAGCAACAACAGCGCGCTGCGTTTCGGCGCCGACGGCAACCTGTTCATCGACAGTGTCGATCCGACCAACTCGTTCATCGGTGTCGGCTCGGGCAACTGGTTGGGCGGTCAAGGTTCGACGCTTAACAACACCGGCCAGCTTGCGGCCGGGCTGAAGCGCTATGCGGTCAACCTGCTCGCGCATTATGACGTCAGCGATGCGTTCCGCCCCTTCGTCGAAGCGAAATATGTTCGCGTCGACGCCTTGCAGGAAGGTCAGCCGAGCTTCTTCCAAGGCAGCATCCCGGGCTTCTTCGGCGGCGGCAGCAACTTCAGCTGCGATAACGCTTTCCTGAATGCGCATAGCCGTTCGATGCTGACCAACGTCGCATCCTCTTGCGCCTTTCGCGTGGCCAATCCGGACCCCGCCGCGCCTGCGGGATCGACCGTGATCTTCGTCGATCCTGTCACCGGCACTCGTCGCTTCGACCCTACCCGCACCTTCACCATGTCGCGTTTCAACACCGACTTTGGCGGTCGCGGCGAACAGCATCGTCGTGAGACCTATCGTATCGTCGGCGGTGTCGAAGGCACGTTCAACGACGACTGGAACTACGAACTGTCGTTCAACTACGGCCGTCTCGAAACCAGCATGAAGTCGCTCAACAACCTGAAGCTGTTCGACCTGAACGGCAATCCGGACGGCTTCTTGCTCGCCATCGACGCGGTGCGCAACGCCAGCGGCCAGGTCGTCTGCCGCGTCAACCAGGTGACCGTCACCCGTCCGGACTGCGTTCCGATCAACGTCTTCGGCACCGGTGCTCCGACCCAGGCTGCGCTTGACTTCGTCAACACGACGTCGCTGCGCAAGGAAAAGGCCGAGCAGTTCGTTGCGCTGGCCAGCGTCAACGGTGACCTTTCGCAGCTGTTCGAACTGCCCGGCGGTCCGATCGGCTTCGCTCTCGGCGCCGAGTATCGCGAAGAAACCGCGGAATCGGCCTATGACGAACTGACGGCCTTCGGCGGCACCTTCCTGAATGCCATCCAGCCGTTCGCGCCGCCGAAGCTGACGGTCAAGGAAGCCTTTGGTGAAATCAGCATCCCGCTGCTCGCCAACATGCCCTTTGCCGAAGAACTCACGCTCGGTGCTGCGGCACGCGTTTCGGACTATAACTCCTCGGCGGGCACCGTCTGGGCGTATAACTTCCAGGCGCTGTGGGCTCCGATCCCCGACGTTCGCTTCCGCGCAGCTTATGCACGGTCGGTGCGTGCACCGACGCAGAGCGATCTCTTCTCACCGCAGTCGCAGAATTTTGCCCAGGTCGGCGATCCCTGCGACAGCATCAACATCAACAACAACCCGAACCGGGCAGCCAACTGCGCCGCAGCAGGTGTCCCGACGAAGGCCAATGCCGCTGTCGTCGCGGCTTGCACCGGCACGGCTTCGGCACCGGTGTTGGACGGTCCCTGGGTGAACTGCCTCGCGCGGTCGTTCAGCACGAGCTTCACCTCGGGTGGCAACTCGGCGCTTAACGTCGAAAAGGGCAAGAGCCTGACGCTGGGTGCGGTGTTCGAACCGAGCTTCCTGCCCGGTTTCAACTTCACGGTCGATTATTACAAGATCAAGGTCGACAGCCTGATCGCGGCGCCGAGCCTCGCGAACCTGCTGTCGCTTTGCTTCGACGATGCGTCGCCCTATGCCTCGAACCCGTTCTGTTCGGTCACCGGGGCCGATCCGACGGGTCTTTATCCGCGTGATCCGGCGACCGGTCTGTTCGCCGATTTCGCGGCCCAGGTCGGTGGTGTGAACTTCGCGGCGCAGAAGACCGAGGGCATCGACTTCGACGTCCAGTATCGCCGGACGTTCGATAATGGTCATCGCGTGTCGTTCCGCGCCATCGCGACCCATCTGCTGCGCCTCGACAACTACACGAACATTCTGAACCCGATTGTCCCGAACCGTCAGATGAGCGAACTGGGCGACCCGCGTTGGGCCGCGAACGCCAGCGTCAACTACGATTTCGGCGAACTCGATATCGCTTGGACTGTTCGTTATCTCGGCAAACAGACGATCGCGACTTACGAAACGCAGAACAGCTATCTCGGCGCCTGCCCGGCCAACGGACAGATCCCGGGCGGCGGAACCTGCACCGCAGGTACGGTTGTCAAACTGCCGCCGCTCAACGCCGACGCCAACCCGAAAGTCTATCACCCCGACGCCTTCTATCACAATTTCCGGGCCAACCTGGAAATCGACAAGAAGTTCAATTTCTACGTCGGCATCGATAATGCTTTCGACAAGAAGCCGCCGTTCAGCCTGCTCGGCACCGCCGGTGGCGATCCGTACGACACGTTCGGCCGCTACTTCTACGCCGGCGTCCGCGCCAGCTGGTAAGCCAGTCGGCTTCGGCCACGGAAACGGGCCGCCTTCCTTCGGGAAGGCGGCCTTTTTCTTTGCCTGCGATGGAAGGAAGCGGCCGGGCGACGGCGCGTCCGCGCGGGTCTCAGCCCCAGATGCGCTCGAACCGGCGGCCGAGTCCGGTCAGCAATTCATATTGCGACAAGCCGGTCGCCGCCGCGGTGACCGGCAGGTCGTAATCGAGCGCCAGCCAGTCGCCCTCGCCGATCGCGCCGGCACCGCCGGCGTCAAAAGCGGTCAGGTCCATCGACACCCGCCCGATGAGCGGTAACACGCCATCGTTCCATCTCGCACCGCCGCTGCCCGCGTGGCAGCGCAGATAGCCGTCGGCATAGCCTAGATTGGCGACCGCGATGCGGGCATCGCGCGGCGCGGTCCAGGCTGCACCATAACCGACCGTCTCGCCGGCGCGCACGTCGCGCACCTGCAGGACACGCGCCTCGGGAAAGACGACCTGGCGAATATGGCCAGCCGCCTCGGTCCGCGGCGTACCGCCATAAAGCGCGAGCCCCGGGCGCGTGAGGTCGAACGCGTAATCGGCGCCGAGGCAGATGCCCGCGCTGTTCGCCAGGCTGTAGCGCCGCGCGGGTATCGCATCGCGAAGCGCGCGAAACGCCGCGAGCTGGTCCGCATTCTGGGCGCTGTCCTCATCGGCCGAGGCGAGGTGGCTGAGCAAAGTCTCGATGACCAGCCCGCCCAGCGCGCCGTCCATCACCTCTTCGACGCGCAACCCGAGGCGGCTCATGCTTGTGTCGACCATGACGTCGCACGGCCGCCCGTCTCCGCCGGCGCGCCAGCGCGCGACCTGTTCGACGCTGTTCAGCACCGGACGCACCGGCAGGGTGCGCGCCGCGACCATGTCGGCCTCCCCCACCCCGTGCAGCACCGACAGCGCCACCCCGGCGGGCAGCGGCATCAGCGCCGCCGCCTCCGGCCAGGTCGCGACGAAGAAGTCGCGGCAGCCTGCGGCGGCGAGATGCTGCATCACCGCGCGAGCCCCGAGGCCATAACCGTTCGCCTTGATCGCCGCGCCGCACGCCGCGCCGCCGCCCTGCGCGGCCAGCCAGCGCCAGTTGGCGGCGAGCGCCCCGGCATCGAGGCGGAGGCGGAGCGGCGAGGCGATGTCGATCATCCTCTCGCCCCTAGCCGCGATTTGCGGCACCGCCAATGGCTGTTCAGGCGGGCTGCCCCGGTGACGGCGCGACCTTGTCCCACTGCCCCTCGACCGGGTCCTTGAGCATGAACGCCGCGACGAGGAACGCCACCAGCACCACGCCCCAGGTGTACCACAGCCCGGCATAGGCATCGCCGGTCTTGGCGATGATGAAACTCGCGATCAGCGGCAAGAAACCGCCGAAATAGCCGGTGCCGAGATGATAGGGGATCGACAGCGACGAATAGCGGACGTGCGGCGGGAACATTTCGGCGAGCAGCGCCGCGACCGGACCATAGGTGAAGCCCGACAAGGCGCTGAGACCGAGCAGCGCGAACAAGATCACCGCGATGCCGAGCGGGCCGGGGATCTGCTTTTCGAAATCATAGCCCATCGCCTCGAGCGCGGGTTTCAGTACCGCCGGGTCCTCGCCCGCGACCTCGCGCCCGCCGATGTGAACCTTGACGCTGTCGAAGGCGTTGCCGCTGCTGACCACTTTGTACGGCACGCCGAGCTTGGTGAGTTCGCCGAGCGTCTTGCCGCACGCGGTCGCCTGTTTCGATGCGAAGGGGTCGAAGCTGCACTGCGAGCCGGTGACCACCACCGGCGCCTTTTCGGCCGCCGCGGTCAGCGCGGGATTGCCGACGCTGCCCATCAGCCAGAACAGCGGGAACAGCAGCACCAGCGTCGCGGCATAGCCCCAGACGATCGGCTTCTTGCGCCCGATGCGGTCGGAGAGATGCCCCGCCCACAGGAAAAAGCCCATGCCGAGCGCGGCGGCGAACCCGACGATGATCTCGGCGGCGGTATCCTCGACCTTCATCGGGCCTTTCAGGAAGGCGAGGCCCGAGAACATCGCGGTGTACCAGATCACCGTCAGGCCGGCGGCGATGCCGAACAGCGCGATGAAGATGCGGCGCGGATTGCCGGGGAAGGTGAAGCTTTCCTTGAGCGGGTTCTTCGCCAGTTCGCCCTCGGCCTTCATCGCCTGGAACACCGGGCTTTCGGACAGCTTGAGCCGCATCCACAAAGAGATGGCGAGCAGGATCAGCGACAGCAGGAACGGCACGCGCCACCCCCAGCTTTCCCACACCGCATCGGACATCAGCGCCTTGCACCCGAGCACGACGATCAGGCTGAGCACGAAGCCGCCGACGACGCTCGCCTGGATGAAGCTGGTATAGAAGCCGCGCCGTTCGGGCGGCGAATGTTCGGCCACATACACGGCGGCACCGCCATATTCGCCGCCGAGCGCGAGCCCCTGCAGCACGCGCAGCAGAATGACGATGATCGGCGCCGCGATGCCGATCGTCGCCGCCGACGGGATCATGCCGACCCCCGCCGTCGCGATGCCCATCAGCGTGACGGTGACGAGGAAGGTATATTTGCGCCCCAGCCGGTCGCCGAGAAAGCCGAACAGCACCGCGCCCAGCGGACGAAACCCGAAACCGACCGCGAATCCCGCCCAGACCAGCAGGATTTCGAGCGTCGCATTGTCGCTGGGGAAAAAGGCCTTGCCGATGATCGCCGCGAGCGTGCCGTATATGAAGAAATCATACCATTCGAAGATCGTCCCCGCCGACGAGGCGGCGATGACCATGCGGATATCCTTCTTGGTCGGCGTATAGGCTGCGCCATGGCTGGCGACAGCGGCTGCGTCGGTCATATGCTCTCCCTTTGGCCTCTCGGGCCTTTCCCCTTCCCGTTCGCATCGAGCGAAGTCGAGATGCCTGGAGGGCATGCGCGACGCCAACGTGTCTCGACTTCGCTCGACACGAACGGTTTGCTACGTCTAGTCGGGCGCGAGCGCTGCGCAAGCCTTCTTGGCGTAGCGTCAAACCGGTGGCAGACTGCGCCGCATGACCCAGTTCATCGACCTTTCGATCCCGATCACCAACGACGTCGTCTCCGACCCCCCGGTGATGCGCCCGCAGATCACCTACATGACCCACGAAAACACGTGGCAGCAGATCGCGATGTTCTTCCCGGGACTGACGCAGGACGACCTGCCCGATGGCGAAGGCTGGGCGGTCGAGAGCCTGACATTGAGCACGCACAACGGCACCCATATGGACGCGCCCTGGCATTTCCACTCGACCACCGACCGCGGCGCCACGCCGGCGCCCAGCATCGACGAGGCGCCGCTCGACCTCTTCTTCCGGCCGGGGGTGAAGCTCGATTTTTCGGACCGCCCCGCGGGCCATGTCGTGAGCGCCGCCGAGGTCGAAGCCGAACTGACGCGCATCGGGCATACCCTTCAGCCCTTCGACATCGTGCTCGTCCAGTCGGGCGCCATCTATGGCACCGACAATTTCACCGACCAGGGCTGCGGCATGGGCGAGGAAGCGACGCTCTACCTGACCGAACGCGGCGTACAGGTCGTCGGCACCGACGCGTGGAGCTGGGACGCGCCGTTCAGCCACACCGCAAGGCGCTGGGCCGAAACGCGCGACCCGAAGATCATCTGGGAGGGGCACAAGGCGGGGCGCATCCAGCCCTATTACCAGATAGAGAAACTCACCAACCTCGCGGCGCTACCGCCGACCGGCTGGACGCTGAGCTGTTTCCCGGTGAAGATCGAACGCGCCAGCGCGGGGTGGATAAGGGCGGTGGCGTTGGTGGAAAGTTGAGCCGCGTTTAACCGTCGCCAGCATCCACAAGGTCCATCCGCCCAGCGCCAGCAACGTCCCGAAGGTCGCGACGACGCCGATCTGGCGCGGGATCGGTGCCTTGCCCGGCTCAATCTTCGCATAAAGTCCCGCGATATGCGCGACGCGGCCGATCAGGAAGATCGCGCCGATGACCATCAGCGCCATATGATTGGCGCGCGCACTTTCGAGCAGGCCGAGCAGGATGATTGTGATCGGCGCATATTCGGCGAGATTACCGTGGCTGCGGCTCGCGCTGATCAGCTTCGCGTCGCCATGATCGCCAAAGGCGGCCTGCACGCGCAGCCGCTGGCGCACCGTGTCGATCGCGGTCGCGAGCAAAAGCAGCGCGCAGACGGCGGCCACAAAGGCGGTTACCGGTAAAGTCATGATCGTTTCTCCCCCTGCCCCGCGTCCCAAAGCTCGTCATTGCGAGCGTAGCGAAGCAATCCAGAGCGGTTTACGCTACTCTGGATTGCTTCGCTATGCTCGCAATGACGGTATTTCGGGTAGCGCGATCAGAACAATCGCGACCCGTTCGGCACCACCCGATCCGGCGCGAACAGGATCACCGCGCCTTCCTCATCGGCGAAGCCGAGCGTCAGCACTTCGGACATGAACTTGCCGATCTGGCGCGGCGGGAAGTTCACCACCGCGGCGACCTGCCGCCCGACCAATTCGTCCAGCGCATAACGGTCGACGATCTGCGCGCTGCTTTTCTTCACCCCGATTGCGGGACCGAAATCGATCTTCAGCTTGAAGGCGGGTTTGCGCGCTTCGGGAAAGGGTTCGGCCTCGACGATCGTGCCGATGCGGATATCGACCTTCAGGAAATCGTCGAAGGTGATCGAGGCGGCGGCGGGCGTGTGGTTGTCGTGATTCAGGTGCATTGTCCAATTCCGTCATTGCGAGCGAAGCGAAGCAATCCAGGGCGGCTTGCGCCCACTCTGGATTGCTTCGTCGCTTCGCTCCTCGCAATGACGAAATGCGGGAGCGCTATTCCATCTCCAAAATCACCGCGTCGACCGCCAGGCTGTCGCCCTGCGCCGCGTTGACGGTTTTCACCGTGCCGGTCTTTTCGGCGCGCAGGATGTTCTCCATCTTCATCGCTTCGACCGTCGCGAGCGGCTGGCCGGCTTCGACCTTGTCGCCCTCGTCGACATGCAGCGCGACGAGCAGGCCGGGCATCGGGCAGATCAGGAACTTCGACAGGTCGGGCGGCACCTTTTCGATCATATGCGCGGTCAGCGGCGCGATGTGCCAGGGCAGGGCGCGGACATTGTGGATGCGCCCGCGCGTCGTCATGCGCCAGCCGGTGCGCGTCTTCGCGACCTTCACCGCCAGTTCGCTGTCGTCGATGTCGGCAACGACGAGCTTGTCGCCCGGCGTATATTCGAGCGCGATATCGACCTTGTCGCCGTCGACCTTGATATGCTTTTCGCCGACCTTCACCTTGTGCGGGCTGCCGTCGATCGTCACCTGCCATTTGGCCGGCGGGTTCAGCCGGTCGCCGAGCTGGCCGTCGGTGCGCCGCGCGCGGTCGGCCTCGGCGCTGGCCATGAAGCCCGCGATCGCCGCCAGCGCGCGCGTCACATCGGCGTCGGTGTCGGCGCCGTGGAAGCCCTCGGGATATTCCTCGGCGATAAAGCCGGTGGTCAGATCGCCCGAGCGGAAGCGCGGGTGCTGCATGATCGCCGACAGGAAGTCGATATTGTGGCCGAGCCCTTCGAGCTCGAAGCGGTCGAGCGCCGCGACCTGCAGGTCGGCCGCCTCGTCGCGGGTCTTGCCCCAGGTGATCAGCTTGGCGATCATCGGGTCATAGAAGATCGACACCTCGCCGCCTTCCTCGACCCCTGCATCGACGCGCACGCCGTCCTCGCCGCGCTCGTCGCCTTCCCACGCCGGAACCGGGGTGCGATAGCGCACGAGCCGCCCGGTCGAGGGCAGGAAGCCGCGATAGGGATCCTCGGCGTAGACGCGATTCTCGATCGCCCAGCCGTCGAGTTTCACATCTTCCTGCTTGAGGTCGAGCTTTTCTCCGTAAGCGACGCGGATCATCTGCTCGACCAGGTCGATGCCGGTGATCGCCTCGGTCACCGGATGCTCGACCTGAAGCCGCGTGTTCATTTCGAGGAAGTAGAAGCTCTCGCCCGTCGGGTCGGCCCCCGACACGATCAGTTCGACCGTACCCGCGCTGTAATAGCCGACCGCCTTGGCGAGCGCGACGCACTGCTCGCCCATTGCCTTGCGCATTTTGGGCGTGACGAAGGGCGACGGCGCTTCCTCGACGACCTTCTGGTGGCGGCGCTGGATGCTGCACTCGCGCTCGTTGAGGTAGAGGATATTGCCATGCTGGTCGCCCAGGATCTGGATTTCGATGTGGCGCGGGTTAAGGATGAATTTCTCGATGAAGACGCGGTCGTCGCCGAAGCTGTTGAGCCCCTCGCGCTTGGTCGCCTCAAACCCTTCGCGGACGTCCTTTTCGTCATAGGCGAGGCGCATGCCCTTGCCGCCGCCGCCCGCCGACGCCTTCATCATCACCGGATAGCCGATCTCGTTCGCGATCCGCACCGCATGTTCGGTGTCGTCGATCTCGCCGACGAAGCCGGGGACGACATTAACCCCCGCCGCGAGCGCGAGCTTCTTCGACTCGATCTTGTCGCCCATCGCGGCGATCGCGTTCACCGGCGGGCCGACGAAAGCGATGCCTTCCTTCGCCAGCGCCTCGGCGAAGCTGGTGCGCTCGGACAGGAAGCCGTAACCCGGGTGCACCGCCTCGGCGCCGGTTTCCTTGCACGCCGCGATGATCTTGTCGGCAATCAGATAGGATTCGGACGCCGGCGACGCGCCGATATGCACCGCCTCGTCGGCCATCTGCACAAAGGGCGCACGCGCGTCCGCGTCCGAATAGACGGCGACGGTGGCGATGCCCATGCGGCGCGCGGTCTTGATGACGCGGCAGGCGATTTCGCCGCGGTTGGCGATCAGGATTTTCTTGAACATCTCTAGCTATTGCCTTCCATAAGTCTTGCGACGCTTTCTAGCTCTTCGGTTCGAGCCCGACTCAAGCGATCCTTGCATTGGGCAATCAGTGCCCGCGTCCCCGTTCCGCCGCGGGCTATCCTGCCTTCGAACAAACATTGTTGGTCGAGATATTTGATCCAGTCCGTCTGCGATTCCTGCAACGGGCTGGAAAGCCAATCCCTCGCATCGCCGCCGTAACTTTCTTGCAAGTCGGACGTGTCTGCGACCCGTCGTGCGTGGGCGTAAGCGGCATCGACCTCCGCTCGCGCACCGTCGGCTCGCTCTTGCCAACATGACGTATAATCGAGGTTGGATTCGAGTCCGGAGCATGGACGGGCTTCAGTGGAGGCCGGTTGAGCGGCAGCAGCCAAGAGCAGCATCAACGACATCAGCATCATTCGCCCTCTCCCGTCCGCACGAAATGCACATAGTCGTAGGCGTCGATGAAGCCGTCGGCGGCGTCATCGGGATCGGCCTCGTCATGCTCCAGATAGAAGCGGCCCGTATCGCCATCCTTCACATAATAATTCGGAAAGCCGCAGTTGATCTCGGCCGCGAAGGAGGTGCGATAGCGCTCGACCCGCTTGCCGCGCCGCGTTTCGATATAGCCGGTCTTGCGATAGCCGCTGGCGTCGTCCGCATCTTCTGCGAGAAGATGCCAGGTGCCGGTCACCACCTTGTCGCTGTTCTTGCGCAGCCAGTCCTGCTCGCGCTTCCGTTCCAGCGCCTCGCCCGCCGGCGTTTGTTGCCAGCATGCGAGCGCCGGTTCGGCGGAAAGCAACAGGAGCGCTGCGCTGCAGACGGTAGCCCGGATCATTCGCCCGTCTCCTCCGCCGCCGGCTCGGTCCGATAGATTTTCGACACCTGCCGTGCCCACACCAGGATCAGCGCCAGCGCGCCGATCCACAGCAAATTCTCGGCCCACAAGGGCGACGCCGCGCCGCCTTCGGACCCCATCCGCACCCCCTGCATCCGGTTCGCGCTATAGCCGCACGCGCAAGACGCGGGCAGCAACAGCACCGAGGTCAAAACAGCAAGGAGCGGCTTGCTGGTCACTATTCCGCCGCTTCCATCCGCATCGGCTCTTCGCTCACCATCGGCACGATCCCCAGCTTCGCGAACAGCGCCGCGTCCTTGCTGTCTCCCGCGTTCGCCGTGGTCAGCAATTTGTCGCCGGTGAAGATGCTGTTCGCGCCCGCCATGAAGCACAAAGCCTGCGTCGCTTCCGTCATGCTCTCGCGCCCCGCCGACAGGCGGACCATGCTCAGCGGCATGGTGATGCGCGCGACCGCGACGGTGCGGACGAACTCGATCTCGTCGATCTGCGCCAGCGGGGTGTCGGCGAGCATGTCGCCGAGCACCGTGCCCTTCACCGGCACCAGCGCGTTGACCGGCACGCTTTCGGGGTGGCGCGGCAAGGTCGCGAGCGCGTGGATGAAGCCGACGCGGTCGGCGCGCGTTTCGCCCATGCCGACGATCCCGCCCGAACAGACGTTGATGCCCGCATTGCGGACCTCTTCGAGCGTGTCGAGCCGGTCCTGGAAGGTGCGCGTCGAGATGATATTCTCGTAATTCTCCGGGCTCGTGTCGACATTATGGTTATAATAGTCGAGCCCCGCGACCGCGAGCGTCTGCGCCTGCTCCTTGTTGAGCATGCCGAGCGTCATGCAGGTTTCCATGCCCATCTGGCGCACGCCCTCGATCATCTCGACGATCGCGGGCATGTCGCGGTCCTTGGGGTTGCGCCAGGCGGCGCCCATGCAGAAGCGCTGCGACCCGGCATCCTTCGCCTGCGCCGCCGCCTGCAGCACCGCGCGCACGTCCATCAGCTTGGTCGCCTTCAGCCCGCTGTCGGCATGCTTTGACTGCGAGCAATAGCCGCAATCCTCGACGCAGCCGCCGGTCTTGATGCTGAGCAGGGTGCACAGCTGCACCTGCCCACGCGCATGATGGCGGCGGTGGACGCCCTGCGCCTCCCACATCAGCTCGTCGAACGGCAGGTCGAACAGCTCGGCGATTTCCTCGCGGGTCCAGTCGGTACGGCTCTCAGTCACGCGATAGTCTCCAATGCCTGCGCCAGGTCGGCGATGATGTCGTCGATATGCTCGATGCCCACCGACACGCGCACGACGTCGGGGCCGGCCCCCGCCTGTGCCAGTTCGTCGGCGTCCAATTGGCTGTGCGTGGTCGATGCCGGGTGGATGATCAGCGAGCGCGTATCGCCAAGATTGGCGAGGTGGCTGAACAGCTTGACCGACGACACCAGCCGGATCCCGGCATCATATCCGCCCTTGAGCCCGAAGGTGAAAACCGATCCGGCGCGGCCGCCGAGATATTTGTGCGCCAGTTCGTGATACGGGCTCTCGCGCAGCCCCGCATAGGACACCCAGCTCACCGCCGGATGCGCCTGCAGCCATTTGGCGAGCGCGATCGCATTGCTGCAATGCCGGTCCATCCGCAACGCCAGCGTCTCCATGCCGGTCAGCGCGAGGAAGGCGTTCATCGGCGCGAGCGCGGGCCCCAGGTCGCGCAGGCCCAGCGTGCGCGCGGCGAGGATGAAGGCGAGATTGCCGAACGCCTCGGTGAACTTCAGCCCGTGATACGACGCATTGGGTTCGCTCAGCGTCGGATATTTGCCGCCCTTCGCCCAGTCGAAGCTGCCCGCGTCGACGATCACCCCGCCGATGGCATTGCCATGGCCGTTGAGGAATTTGGTGGTCGAATGGACGACGATGTCGGCGCCATGCTCGATCGGGCGGCACAGGATCGGCGTCGCCATCGTGTTGTCGACGATCAGCGGCACCCCGGCATCATGCGCGACCTTCGCGATCGCCTCAATGTCCTGCACGACGCCGCCCGGATTGGCGAGGCTTTCGATGAACACCGCGCGTGTCTTGTCATTGATCGCCGCGGCGACATTGCCCGCATCGTCGGCATCGACGAACTGCGTGTACCAGGCCATCTTGCGAAAGCTCTGGCCGAGCTGGTTGAGCGACCCGCCATAGAGTTTCTTGGCCGCGACGATCTCGCAGCCCGGCTCCATCAGCGTGTGAAACGCCAGGAATTGCGCGGCATGGCCCGACGCCACCGCCAACGCCGCCTGCCCGCCTTCGAGCGCGGCGATCTTGCCTTCCAGCGCGCCGTTCGTCGGGTTCATGATCCGGGTGTAGATATTCCCGAATTCCTGCAGGTTGAACAGGCGCGCCGCATGATCGACGTCGTCGAAGACATAGGATGCGGTCTGATAGATCGGGGTAATCCGCGCCTTGGTCGTCGGATCGGGAGCGGTCCCCGCATGGACCGACAGCGTTTCGGGCTTCTGTCCGGTCATGCGGCATCCTCCAGCGGCGGCATATTGTGGCCGAGCAGGCGCAGCACGTCGGCCGCGCATTCGACGACGTTCGATCCGGGGCCATAAATCCCCTGCACCCCGGCGTCGCGCAGATAGTCGTAATCCTGCGGCGGGATGACGCCGCCCGCGATCACCTTGATGTCGGTGCGGCCGGCTTCGCGCAGCTTGCCGATCAGTTCGGGGATCAGCGTCTTGTGCCCGGCGGCGAGGCTCGACGCGCCGACGACGTCGACGCCGCTGTCGAGCGCCAGCACGACGGTTTCTTCGGGGGTCTGGAACAGCGGCCCCGACACGACGTCGAAGCCCATGTCGCCGAAGGCCGAGGCGATGATGTTCGCGCCGCGGTCGTGGCCGTCCTGCCCCATCTTGGCGACGAGCAGCTTGGGTTTGCGTCCCATGCGGCGTTCGACCGCCGCGACGCCGTCGAGCACCTGCTGCCAGCGCGCGTCGCCCTCATAGGGCGCGGCATAGACGCCCTTCACCGGGGTCGGCTGGGTGCCGTAACGCTCGAAGCTTTCCTCCATCGCCGACGAGATTTCGCCGAGCGTCGCGCGGGCGCGCGCCGCCTCGACCGCGAGCGCGAGGAGATTGTTCTCGATGCTCGACTGCCCCGCCGCGCCGTCGCGCAAGGCTTTCAGCGCCGCCTGGCACACCGCTTCGTCGCGGTTCGCCTTGGTCTTGTTGATCCGCGCGATCTGGCCCTCGCGCACCTTGGCGTTATCGACCTCGAGCGTTTCGAGCAGGTCCTCGTCCTTCAGACGATATTTGTTCACCCCGACGATGACGTCGTCGCCGCGATCGACCCGCGCCTGCCGCGACGCCGCCGCGGTCTCGATCATCGCCTTGGGCCAGCCCGCCGCGACCGCCTTCGCCATGCCGCCTTCGGACTGGACGCGGTCGATGATTTCCTGCGCCGCATCGACGAGTTGCTGGGTCAGCGCCTCGACATAATAACTGCCGCCGAGCGGGTCGACGACCTTGGTCATCCCGGTCTCTTCCTGGATGACGATCTGGGTGTTGCGCGCGATACGCGCCGAGAAATCGGTCGGCAGCGCGATCGCCTCGTCGAGCGCGTTGGTGTGCAGGCTCTGCGTGCCGCCGAGCATCGCCGCCATCGCCTCGATCGTCGTGCGCATGACGTTGTTATAGGGATCCTGTTCGGTGAGCGAGACGCCCGACGTCTGGCAATGCGTGCGCAGCATCTTCGACCGCTCGTCCTGCGCGCCCAAGGTGGTCATCGCGCGGTGCCACAACACGCGCGCCGCGCGCAGCTTGGCGATTTCCATGAAGAAATTCATGCCGATCGCGAAAAAGAAGCTTAGCCGCCCGGCGAACTTGTCGATGTCGAGCCCAGAGGCGACGCCATATTTCACATATTCCATGCCGTCGGCGATGGTGAAGGCCAGTTCCTGCACCTGCGTCGCGCCGGCTTCCTGCATATGATAGCCCGAGATCGAGATGCTGTTGAACTTGGGCATCTCGCGCGACGTGTAGCCGAAGATGTCGCTGATGATCCGCATCGAGGGCTCAGGCGGGTAGATATAGGTGTTGCGGACCATGAACTCCTTGAGGATGTCGTTCTGGATCGTGCCGTCGAGCAATTTGCGGTCGACCCCCTGCTCCTCGCCCGCGACGATGAAGAAGGCGAGGATCGGGATCACCGCACCGTTCATCGTCATCGAAACCGACATCTGGTCGAGCGGAATGCCGTCGAACAGGATCTTCATATCCTCGACGCTGTCGATCGCGACCCCCGCCTTGCCGACGTCGCCGGTGACGCGCGGATGGTCGCTGTCATAACCGCGGTGGGTGGCGAGGTCGAAGGCGACCGACAGCCCCTTCTGCCCCGCCGCGAGGTTGCGGCGATAGAAGGCGTTCGATTCCTCGGCGGTCGAAAAGCCCGCATATTGCCGGATCGTCCACGGCCGTCCGGCATACATCGACGCGCGCACGCCGCGCGTGAAGGGCGCGAAGCCGGGCAGGCCGGGGTCGGTGGTGACGTCCTCGGCCGTATAGAGCGGCTTGACGTCGATCCCCTCGGCGGTGTGCCAGGTGAGGTCTTTGCCTTTGACTTCCTTGGTCGCGGCGGCGGCCCATTGGTCGAGGGTGGGTTTGTCGGTCATATGCAGTCTCGTTCCATATCTCCTCTCCCAGCGGGAGAGGATACGAAGCCTTGGCCATAGGCCTAGGCGGAGTTGGTGAGGGTCACCGCCCTCTCGATAGGTCTATCCCCTCACCCAGCTTCGACTAGGCGCCTTTGGCGCCAAGTCTTCGCAACCCTCTCCCGACGGGAGAGGGGGTAAGTAGGCTCAATGCGCCTCCTTCGGCGTCTCCATGATCTCGGTCAGCACCCCGCCCATATCCTTGGGGTGCAGGAAAAAAATCAGCGTTCCATGCGCCCCGATGCGGGGCTCGCCGAGCACGCGCTTGCCCAGCGCCTCGAACGCGGCCTTGGCGGCATGAATGTCGGGGACTTCGTAGCACATATGATGCTGCCCGCCCGCCGGGTTCTTCTCGAGAAAGCCCGCGATCGAGGTGTTGCCCGGCAACGGCTCGACCAGCTCGATCTGCGTGCCGTTCAGCGCGCCATCGGCGCCGGGGGTATCGACGAAACACACCTTCACTCCCTGTTCGGGCAGGTCGAACGGCGCGTGGATCTTCGTCGCGCCCATCACGTCGCGGTAAAAGACGATGCTATCGGCGATCGACGGCGTCGCAACGCCGATATGGTTCAAACGTCCCAGTTTCATAAAGCCCTCGATATCCATCCCAAGGTGATCGCGATCCCGATCGCGACGAAAAGCAACGCCAGTCCCGCGACCAGCAACGCGGCGCCGCGTGCCAGCGCAAAGCCGACGGGGTTGGCGTCGCGCGACAGGCCGCCGACCAATCCGCTATCGACCATGCCGCTCGCGCTCCAACTCTGCGCCATCGCCCACACCGCGCGCGCGACGACCCATGCACCGATGGTCCAGCAGACCGAGATGGCGGCCCAGAGCCATTCCATCACGCCGCCTCAGCAACCCGGAACCTGGTCGGTGCCGACCAGC
The DNA here is from genome assembly GCF_059421785.1 of Sphingopyxis sp. GW821-FHT02C12. Lineage (NCBI taxonomy): Bacteria > Pseudomonadati > Pseudomonadota > Alphaproteobacteria > Sphingomonadales > Sphingopyxidaceae > Sphingopyxis > Sphingopyxis sp. GW821-FHT02C12. Next base: position 3,007,637 of record NZ_JBWKVQ010000001.1, on the reverse strand, counting down.
GCATATTTTCCGTCCTTCAGCACATAGCGCTGCGTGAACGACCGCGTGCCGGTGTAACCGACGGTAAAGCTCTTGTCGGGTTCGGCGGCGACGATCCTGCCGTCATATTCGCCGCCCACCTGCCCGGTCCCCGCGCCCGAACTCATCGCGTCGGTAAAACCCACCCGGTCGACCGGGCCACCCGGCGCCAGTTCGGTCAGCGTCGCGGTGCTGATCGCGCAGCCCTGCCACACGCCGCCGCCCGAGGTGACCAGATAGGGGTATTTGCCGATTGCATCGCTGAACGCCCAGCCGGTCGCGGCATTGCCGACGGTGCCGACCGCACCAAGGTTCAGCCATTCGCCGACCCGCTGCCAGCCGCCCTCGGCATCGCGCAGATAATGGACCGCGTTGATGCCGCCGTCGCTATGCCCCGCATCCTCCAGACTGCCGGTGCTGAGCAGCGCCCACAAATGGTCGCCGATCTTGTGCATCGCCACGGGGCGGAAATGATAGCTCCGCTCGTCGATCACCCGCACCGCGTCGAGGTCGCTCGACGAGGCCATCGGAGTCTCGAACGCCTCGACAAAGGCTTCGGCAAGATCGGGGGTCGCCTCGTCGGCGAGCTGGATCGGGAAAGCCGTGTCCGCCGCCTGTCCGGTGGCCGGAGCGACCAGCGCGAGCGCCAGCATGGGGAGAGCGAATTTCAACGTCATGAAGGCACCTTGCAAGACCGCATCAGCAACGAGAAATAGCGGAAATCCTTGTCGGAAAAACCCAAGCTCTTGCCGTCGATGGTCAACTCGCGATTGGCGATCACCGCCGCGTAAAGCGGATCGTCGGCGTTGGTGAAGCCATGGATGCGACCATCGGTCAGCGCGCCTTCGAAAACGCGCGCCTCGACCGCGCCCGAGGACAGCGTCACGGGGTGGTCGCGCGTCGCCGCGACCGACACGCGGACAAAACCGCCCTGCGGCGAGCAGGTGATATAGGTGTCGCTGGCGATGTGATGCAGCCCGCTGGTGACGGTGACCGGGTCGCTGCCGCGCTCCCATTGGTCCGCGGTATCCTGGGCGATTGCGTTGGGCGCGACGAGGCATGCGATAGCGGCGACAAGAAAGTCAATTCCTCCCCGCTTGCGGGGAGGTGGCAGCGCGAAGCGCTGACGGAGTGGGTTCGCGTCCTTGCGCAACGCCGCGTCAGGACGCCAGCCCCCTCCACCATTCGCTTCGCGAACGGTCCCCCTCCCCGTTCCGGGGAGGAATTGGTTGGGGCGGCCAAGTTTCAAATCAAATCCTCATTACTGCCACAACGGCGCCGACGGAAACGAGCGAACCCATCAAGGCGCAAAATACAACATCGACCCAATAGCTGCGCGATCCATGCGGGACATTCTCCCATCGCATGTCCCGTCGGTTCCATGCTTGGCGCGTCCTAAAAGCTCTGGCGCCCTGCCAGAACCAGAAGATTGCAAAGACCAGAAGCGCAATCGCAGCGAGCCAATCCATAGTCACAGCGGAATATTGTCATGCTTCTTCCACGGATTCTCCAACTGCTTGTTCCGCAGCTTCCTTAGCCCCAGCGCGATCCGCTTGCGCGTGTTGTGCGGGTGGATGACCTCGTCGATGTAACCGCGTGACGCCGCGACGAACGGGTTGGCGAAGCGGTCCTCATATTCCTTCGTCCGCTGTGCGATCTTCTCGGGGTCGCCGATGTCGCTGCGGAAGATGATCTCGACCGCGCCCTTCGCGCCCATCACCGCGATCTCGGCGGTCGGCCAGGCATAATTCAGATCGCCGCGCAGATGCTTTGACGCCATCACGTCATAGGCGCCGCCATAGGCCTTGCGCGTGATGACCGTGATCTTGGGCACCGTCGCCTCGGCGTAGGCGAAGAGCAGCTTCGCGCCATGCTTGATGATGCCATTATATTCCTGCGCGGTGCCGGGCAGGAAGCCGGGCACGTCGACGAAGGTGATGATCGGGATTTCGAACGCGTCGCAGAAGCGGACGAAACGCGCCGCCTTCTTCGACGAATTGATGTCGAGCACGCCCGCCAGCACCATCGGCTGGTTCGCGACGATGCCGATCGTGCGCCCCTCGATGCGCCCGAAGCCGCAGAGGATGTTGCCCGCATGCGCCGGCTGCACCTCGAAGAAATCGCCCTCGTCGACCGTTTTGCGGATCAGCTCGTGCATGTCGTATGGCTGGTTCGCATTGGGCGGGATCAGCGTGTCGAGGCTCGGCTCGGCGCGGTCCCACGGGTCGTCGGTCGGACGTTCGGGCACCCCGCTGCGGTTGTTTTCGGGCAGATAATCGAAGAAGTCGCGCGTCGCGAGCAGCGCCTCGATATCGTTCTCGAACGCGATATCGGCGACCGAGCTCTTGGTCGTGTGGGTGATCGCGCCGCCCAGTTCTTCCTGCGTCACCACCTCGTTGGTCACCGTTTTGACAACATCGGGACCGGTGACGAACATATACGACGAGTCCTTCACCATGAAGATGAAGTCGGTCATCGCCGGGCTGTAAACAGCGCCGCCGGCGCAGGGGCCCATGATCAGGCTGATCTGCGGCACCACGCCCGACGCCAGCACGTTGCGCTGGAATACCTCGGCATAGCCGCCCAATGAGGCGACGCCCTCCTGGATGCGCGCGCCGCCGCTGTCGTTCAGGCCGATGACCGGTGCGCCGACCTTCATTGCATTGTCCATCACCTTCATGATCTTTTCGGCGTGGCGCTCGGACAGCGCGCCGCCGAAGACCGTGAAGTCCTGACTGAACACATAGACGAGGCGGCCGTTGATCGTGCCGCTGCCGGTGACGACGCCGTCGCCCGGAATCTTTTGATTTTCCATGCCGAAATCGGTGCAATTATGTTCGACATAGGTGTCGAGCTCTTCGAACGAGCCATGGTCGAGCAGCACGTCGAGCCGCTCGCGCGCGGTCAGCTTGCCCTTGCTGTGCTGCGCATCGATGCGCTTTTGCCCGCCGCCCAAAGCGGCGGCGGCGCGGCGGCGTTCCATTTCGGCGATATTGGCGGACATGCGTCTCTCCGGATAAATCGAACATGCCGTCTGCGCCCACCCGGCCCGCGATGCAAATGCGAATTTGCAAAGTTGCAAAGTGACAGTTTGCAAAGTAGCCTGCGTCATATGACCCCAACCCGCCTCTACGCTGGGCGACAACTTCGCCAACTTCGGGAAACCCGCGCGATCCGCCAGGCCGACTTCGCTGCGCAGCTCGGCATCTCGGCCTCCTACCTCAGCCAGATCGAGCATGACGACCGCCCGCTGACCCCCGCGCTGCTCGACCGGTTGCAACGCCTGTTTCCGCTCGAATGGGAAGAGGTTGCAACCGACACCGGCGACCGCCGCCAGGGCGCGCTGCGCGAAGCCGCCGCCGATCCGCTCTTCGCCGCCTCGCCCCTGCCCCCCGAACAGCTCGAACGCGCGGCGCTGCAACAGCCGCAGCTCGCCGACCAATTCGTCGCGCTCCACGCCGCCTATCGCCGCGCGGGCCAGCGCTTGCAGATCATCGACGAGGCGCTGACCGGCGGCACCGCCGAGGGCAGCCGCCTGCCGTGGGAAGAGGTGCGCGACTGGTTTCACGACGCGGGCAATTATGTCGACAGCATCGACCGCGCCGCCGAGGTGCTGGCGGCGCAATTGCGCGGCAAATCGCCCTCTCCCGCGGTCGAGACGATCGAGCGGCGGCTACGCGACGCGCTCGGCATTTCGATCGTGTACAACCAGACGCAGGCGCTGCGCGATTATGACGCGACGATGCGCCATCTGGTGATCGACCCGTCGCAGCCCGCCGAAAGCCGGCGGTTTCAGTTGGCGCACCAGCTCGCCGCGCTGGCGCTCGCGAACGAGATCGCGGCGGTGGTCGAGGCGTCGCCGCTGCGCACCGCGGCAGCGCGGCAGTTGCTCCACGTCGGGCTGGCCAATTACGCTGCGGGCGCGGTGCTGATGCCCTATGCGCCATTCCGCGCCAGCGCCCGCGCGGTGCGCCACGACATCGACCGGCTGCGCATGGATTATGGCGTCAGCTTCGAACAGGCGTGCCACCGCCTCTCGACCCTCCAGCGCCCCGGCGCGCGCGGCATCCCGATGTTCTTCTGCCGCGTCGACATGGCGGGCAATATCACCAAGCGGCACAGCGCGACACGCCTGCAATTCGCGCGCTTCGGCGGCGCCTGCCCGCTGTGGGTCGTGCATGAGGCAGCGGCGATCCCCGACCGCATATTGTTCCAGCTCGCCGAGACCCCCGACGGGCTGCGCTATGTGTCCATGGCGAAGGGGCTGGTCAAACCCTCGGGCAGCTATGCACGATCCCCGCGCCGTTACGCCGTCGCGCTGGGATGCGAGGCGCAATATGCGGGCGAGTTCGTCTATGCCGACGGGGTCGATGTCGCCGCGCCGCAGGCGGCAACGCGCATCGGATCGTCGTGCCGCATCTGCCCGCGCGACGATTGCGACCAGCGCGCCTTTCCGCCGAGCGACCGACCCATTTTGGTCGATCCCGACCGGCGCGACGTGGTGCCGTACCGGATCGGCTAGCCGTCGATCACCAGCTCTTCGTCGAGGAAATCGAGAAAGGCGCGGATGCGCGTCGCGGCTCGGTCCTCGGGCGCGTAGAGCGCGTGGATATCCTCGCCGTCGCCGGGGTGATAATCGGGCAGCAATTCGACCAGCCGCCCCGCCGCCAGATCGGCGGCGACATGAAAATGGCCGTGGCGCGCAATGCCGCCGCCAGCGACCGCCATCTGGCGCACGAGGTCGCCCGAATTGCCGAAGAAGCTTCCGGGCACCGGGCGGTGGACGATGCGGCCGCCGATGCGGAAGGGCCAGCTGTCGATCGAGCGGCGGAAGCTGAAGCGCAGGCAGTCGTGTCCGTCGAGATCGTCGGGGGTCCGCGGCGTCCCGCGCCGCGCGAGATAGGCGGGGCTGGCGACGAGGACCATGCGGCTGTGCCCGAGCTTCTTGGCGCGCAGGCTGGTGTCGCGCAGCGGGCCGATGCGGATCGCGATGTCGGCGCGTTCCTCGACCAGATCGACGATTGTGTCGGAGAGCGCGAGGTCGAGGATAATCTCGGGATAGCGCGCGGTGAAGCGCGGCAGGATCGGCAGCAACGGCACCCCGATCGACGGCGATGCGTTGACGCGCAGCAATCCGCGTGGCCCCTGTTTCTCGCGACCGAGGTCACTCTCAACCGTTTCGATCTCGGCGAGCAGCACGCTCATCCGGTCGCGATAGGCACTGCCTTCGGCGGTCAGCGCCAGCGAGCGCGTCGTGCGGCGGAAGAGTATCGTGCCGAGCCTTTGCTCCAATCGCGCGATGCTGCGGCTGACCGCCGAGGGTGTGAGCCGCAGCGCCTTTGCAGCCGCGGCAAAGCTGCCGCCGCTCGCCACCGCCAGAAACGTCTCGATATCGCCGAACCTATTGTCCATCACCATTCCTGATTTTGAATCACTTCTGAAATGATAAGCGACATTCTAATCAACAATGGGCTGCTGCGCTATCTTCGTTTCATCAAAGCCCTTTCATCCAAGGAGACGCATCATGGACCTGAAACTCAACGGCAAGACCGCCCTCGTCACCGGCTCGACCGCCGGTATCGGCTTCGCGATCGCCAAGCGCCTCGCCGAAGCGGGCGTCGAGGTCGTCATCACCGGCCGCAACCAGGCGAAACTCGACGAGGCTGCGGCCGAACTCGCGGCGGCGGGCACAATCCGCGCCGTGCTGGCCGATCCCGCGACCGCCGAGGGCGCCGCAGACTTGATCGCCGCGGTTCCCGCGGTCGATATCCTGGTCAACAACCTCGGCATCTATGAAGCCAAGCCCTTCGCCGAGATCAGCGATGCCGACTGGCACCATATTTTCGAGGTCAATGTCGTCAGCGGCGCGCGGCTGTCGCGCCATTATTTCCCCAAGATGCTCGAGAAGAACTGGGGCCGGGTGATCTTCATCGCGAGCGAAAGCGGACTGCTGCCGCCCGCCGAGATGATCCATTACGGCATGACCAAGACCGCGCAGCTGACCATCGCGCGCGGGCTGGCCGAGCAGACCAGGGGTAGCGGCGTGACGGTCAATTCGGTGCTGCCGGGGCCGACGCGGTCCGAAGGGATCGTCGATTTCATCCAGTCGGTGGTGTCGAACCCCGACGCATCCGAAGCCGAACGCGAAACGGCCTTTTTCGAGGAACTGCGCCCGCTGTCGCTGATCCGCCGCCTGATCGACGCCGACGAGATCGGCGCGATGACGGCCTTCCTCGCAAGCCCGCTCGCGGCCGCGACCAACGGCGCCGCGATCCGCGCCGAAGGCGGGATCGTGCCGACGATTGCTTGATGGAAACACCCCTCCCGCTTGCGGGAGGGGTTGGGGGAGGGCGTGTCCAAAGACGCCTACCTTTGGAAGGAAACAGGCCCTCCCCTAACCCCTCCCAATAAATGGGAGGGGGATTTTCAGACCTTCACAATCCCGCGCCCGATCAAATCATGCGCCGTCGCGAGGATCGCTTCCTCGGGCGGGCGCATCGTCCAGCCGAGGCGCTCCATCGCATGGCGGCTGTCGCCGCCGCGGACATTGCCGAGTTCGGCGACGACCTGCTTGAGTTCGGGCCGGACGATCGCGAGCGCCTTGAGCAGCCAGTTCGGCATTTTGCGCGTCGGCACCTTGCGTGCCTCTTCGCCAAGATTGGCGGTCAGGATATACGCAACATCGATGAATTTCAGGAAGGGGCCCGAGCAGACGAAGCGTTCGTCCCGGATCCCCTCGGCCGTCAGCGCGCGATAATGCATGTCGGCGACGTCGCGCACGTCGATGATACCGAAGCCGACGTCGGGGCACATCGGCACCTTGCCTTCGAGCAACTGCTTCACGACCTCGATCGAGGTCGACAGGTCGTCGCTAAGCAGCGGCCCAAACACCGCCGCCGGGTTGACCGAGGCGAATTCCATATCGCCGCCCTCGGCCGCGACCCAGTCGCGCGCTGCGCGCTCGGCGACGGTCTTGGAGCGCGGATAGGGCATGACCTCGGGGTTATCGAGATTGCTCCAGTCGGCCTCGTTATAGAGGTCGCGACCCTTGCCATGCCCATAGGCGACCGCCGCCATCGACGAGGTCAGGACGAAGCGTGTCACCCCGGCAGCGCGCGCGAAACGCAGCGCTCTGAGCGCCCCCTCGCGCGCCGGGATCACCAGATCATCGGCCTGTTTAGGAACATCGAGCGGAAAGGGCGACGCGACATGTGCGACATGTGTGCAGCCCGCCACCGCCTCGGCCCAGCCCGCATCATGTTCGAGGTCGGCGGCGAAGAAGCTCAGCTTGCTTTTGTCGACATCGAGCCAGCCGCGGACCTCGGCCTCGCGTTTCAAGCTGCGCACTGTCGTGTGGACGTGCCAGCCGTTTTCGATCAGCTGTCGTATCAGGAAGCCCGCGATATAACCGCTGCCCCCGGTGACCAATGCCGTGCCCGCCATGCGCCCCTCCCCTCGCTTGTCGCAAAGAGGATAGCACCAGCCGTTCCCCGGCGAAAGCCGGGGTCCATTGCGACTTCCGGGCCCCGGCTTTCGCCGGGGATCACAGCATTATTTCAGCAGCACCAGTTCCTCGGCCATGCTCGGGTGCAGCGCAACGGTGTTGTCGAAATCGGCCTTGGTCAGTCCCGCCTTCACCGCGATCGCCGCCGCCTGCAAAATCTCGGGCGCGTCGGGGCCGATCATGTGCAGCCCGACGACCTGGTCGGTCGCGGCATTGACCACCATCTTGTACAGCGCGCGCTCGTTACGGCCGGCGAGGACATTCTTCATCGCGCGGAAATCGCTGGTATAAACGCGTATGCTGCCCAGCTTGTTGCGTGCCTCGGCTTCGGTCATGCCGACCGCGCCGATCGGCGGGTGGCTGAACACCGCGCTCGGGACATTCTGATAATCGACCACGGTCGGCTTGCCGCCGAACACGCTGTCGGCAAAGGCCTGCCCCTCGCGGATCGCGACGGGCGTCAGTTGGATGCGATTGGTAACGTCGCCGACGGCATAGATGCTCGGCACCGAGGACTGATTGCTTTCGTCGACCTTGATCGCGCCATGGTCGTCGAGGTCGACGCCGACCTCCTCCAGCCCGACCCCCTTGGTGTTCGGCACACGCCCCGCCGCGACGAGCACCGCATCGGCGACGATCGGCTCGCAGCCGCCCAGATGCACGGTCAACGTACCGTCGTCATTCTTGACGATCTTCTCGAAGGGCGCGTTGAACTTGAAGTCGATGCCCTTGGTCATCGAAATCTGCAGCAGCCGGTCGCGGATCTGCTCGTCGTAACCGCGCAGGATCGTGTCGCCGCGATTGACGATCGTCACCTTGCTGCCGAATTCGTTGAAGATGCCGGCGAATTCGTTGGCGATATAGCCGCCGCCCGCGATCACCACGCGCTTGGGCAAGTTATCCAAGTGGAACACCTCGTTCGAGGTGATCGCATGCTCACTGCCCGGAAACTCGGGAACATGCGGCCAGCCGCCGGTCGCGACGAGGATGCGTTCGGCGGTCAGTTCGGTGCCGTCGGCGAGCCGCACCTTCTGCGGCCCCGCGATCGTCGCGCGCGTCTTGAAGACGGTGACCTTATGGTTTTCGAGCGTCTGGCCATAGAGGCCTTCGAGCCGTGTGACCTCCGCCTGGACATTGTCGCGCAGCCGGTCCCAGTCGAATTTGCAGTCGGGGACGTCCCAGCCGAAATGGCGCGCATCCTTCAGGTCCTCGGCGAAATGGGCGCCATAGACGAGCAGTTTCTTGGGCACGCAGCCGCGGATGACGCAGGTGCCGCCGACGCGATAATCCTCGGCCACCGCGACGCGCGCACCGTGCGACGCGGCGATGCGCGAGGCGCGCACCCCGCCCGACCCGGCGCCGATGACGAAGAGATCATAGTCGAAATTGCTCATGGACGGCCCCTGAAGGATGGTGGCTGCACTTCGCAGCGAGCGCCTATGTGGTTACGCGGCGGCAGCTTGCCAATCGAATTTTACGCTCAGACTGTCCAAACTCGTCATTGCGAGCGAAGCGAAGCAATCTCCAGCTATCGACCACGCGCAAGGCCGACATTAAATAGGGACAGTCCCTATTTAATGGCCCCGGCGCTTCCACCTCCTCGAAATGCTCCGAATTAAATAGGGACTGTCCCTATTTATTCGCCCAGCGCCGCCGCCATCAGCGCCTGTGTCGCGGCATCGAACTCGACGGTGCCTTCGGACAGGCCCTTGGCCATTTCCTTACCCAGTTCGACCCCGAACTGGTCGAAGGGATTGATGCCGAGCAGCACCGCATTGGCAAAGACGCGATGCTCGTAAAAGGCGATCAGCGCGCCGAGGCTGCGCGGGGTGACCTGGTCGAGGAGGATCGTCGTCGACGGCCGGTCGCCGGGGTAGTTGCGCGCGCCGTCGCTGCTCGCGCGCCCGGTCATCAGCGCCGCGCCCTGCGCGATGCAGTTGGCGACGAGCGTTTCGTGATGCGCCTCGTCGAGCAGATGATCGGGCTCGCGCGCGACGACGAATTCGACGGGGATCAGGTGGGTGCCCTGATGCAGAAGCTGGAACACCGCATGCTGCGCATCGGTGCCGACCCCGCCCCAGGTGATCAACGCGCTCGCGCGGTCGAGCGGCTTGCCGTCCAGCATCACGCCCTTGCCGTTCGATTCCATTTCGAGCTGCTGGAGATAGGAGGGCAGCAGGCGCAGCCGTTCGTCATAGGCGAAGACCGCGCGCGTCTGGCAGGCGAGGCGGTTGGCGTAGATCTGATCCGCAAAGGCGGCGAGCAGGCCGACATTGTCGGCGCCGTCGCACAGGCGAAAATGGCGGTCCATCTCGGCTGCGCCCTCGAGCATGTCGGCGAAGGCGTCCCAGCCGAGCGCCAGCGCGGCCGGAAAACCGATCGACGACCAGAGCGAATAGCGTCCGCCGACCGATTCCGCGAAGGGCAGGATGCGCGTCTCGTCGACACCCCACTCCATCGCGCGTTCGGGCATCGCGGTGAGCGCGATGACGCGCCCGAACGGATCGGGCACCCCGGCCTCCTCCAGCCATTGCAGCGCCGAGGCGGCGTTGAGCAGGGTTTCGGTCGTGGTGAAAGTCTTCGACGCGACCGCGATCAATGTGCAGGCCGGATCGAACTTCGCGAAGGCCTCGTCGAGCGCGGCGCCATCGACGTTCGAGACGACCGCGACGTCATAGCGCGCCCCGCCGCGCCCCAGGGCATCGACGAGCAGGTCGGGGCCGAGCGCCGACCCGCCGATGCCGATGTGCAGCAAATGGCGGATTTCGCCGAACGCACCGGCCTCGATCGCGTCGATCAGCATCCGCATCCGCTGGTGCAGCGCCTGTGCGCGGTGGACGGATTCGGGCGCGCCGTCGCCGCGTTCGGCGCTATGTTCGGCGGCGCGGTCCTCGCTCGGGTTGGCGACGCCGCCCGCGAACAAGGTCTTGCGGCGTCCGCCGAAATCCTGCGCGGCCGCGAGGTCCGACAATATGGCGATCGCGGCGTCGTCGAGATGGGTCTTGGCGAAGTCGAAGCGGATGTCGGCGACATTGCGGACCAGCTTGCCCAGTCGCGCCGCGGGGTCGGCGGCGACGAGGTCGGTCAGCCGCTGCGGCTGCCAGTCGGCGAGCGCCTGCCAGGCTTGATCGGATCGGGTCATATATCGAACTTCCCTCTCTCCGTTCGTGTCGAGCGAAGTCGAGACACCCCGAAGCACGGCGCCAGGCCGACGGGCATCTCTACTTCGTTCGATGCGAACGGGATGAATAATGGCTCAATCCATAGGTCCGCGCTGCCGCGCACGCCAGTGCCATCCGCCGATATTTGCTTGCGCGAAGACCTATTCATCGCCAAATGCCGCGCCATGACCGACGCCAGCCTGACCGCCAATACGCCGCCCCCCGCCGGCCCCGCGAACCCGACGCCCGCCCCCGCTCCGATGAGCGCGAAGGAAGAGGCGATCGACACGGTGCGCTTCCTCGCCTGGTTGGCGATCGCGGTGCTGATTTTCCGCAGCTTTTTCCTGTCGCCGTTCAATATTCCGTCGGAATCGATGCAGCCGCGGCTGCTGATCGGGGACTATCTGCTCGTCAACAAGATGGCCTATGGCTATTCGAAATACAGCCTGCCGTTCAGCGTGCCGCTGATCCCCGGGCGCATCTTCGCCAAGACCCCCGAGCGCGGCGACGTCGTCGTGTTCAAGGCGCCGCCGGTCAACGACAATGATTATATCAAGCGCGTGATCGGCCTGCCCGGCGACACGGTGCAGGTCCGCGACGGCATCGTCTGGCTCAACGGCAAGCCGCTGCCGCGCGAAAAGATGGCCGATTTCGTGATCCCGGTGACCGCGAACATGATCGACGCCGCGCGCAACGAAGGCACCCTGCCCTGCTTCGCGATGCAGTTCGAGGAAATCGCCGCCGACGGCCAGCGCCAGTGCCGCTATCCGCAGTTCAAGGAAACGCTGCCGAACGGCAAAAGCTATGCCGTGCTCGACATCATGAGCATCGCGCAGGACAATACGACGCTGGTCACGGTGCCCGAGGGGCATTTGTTCCTGATGGGCGACAACCGCGATCGCAGCGCCGACAGCCGCTTCCCCGCCCAGGAAGGCGGCGGCATCGGCCTGGTCCCTGAGGAAAATCTGGTCGGCCACGCGCTGGTCGGCATGTTCTCGACCGATGGTTCGGCAAGCTGGATCAACCCGATCAGCTGGTTCACCGCGGCGCGCTGGGAGCGCATCGGGGAAGGCTTTTGAGCGGCGGCGCCTCCGCCGACACGATCGCAGCCATCACCGGCGCTGAACCGCGCGACCTCGGCCTCTATCATGAGGCGCTGACCCACGGCAGCAGCGGCGCTGCCGATTATCAGCGGCTCGAATATCTAGGCGACCGCGTGCTCGGCCTCGTCATCGCGTCCGAACTCTTTCGCCGCTTTCCCAAGGCGACCGAGGGCGAGCTGTCGTCGCGCCTCCATGTGCTCGCCTCGGGCGAAACCTGCGCGCGGATCGCGCAGGGGCTCGACCTTAACGCGCATGTCCGCTTCGGCACCCAGGCGATCGGCGACGGCGGGCGGTACAGCGACAATATCGCCGCCGACGTGCTCGAGGCGCTGATCGGCGCGCTGTGGCTCGACCATGGCGACGAGCCCGCGCGCGCCTTCATCGTCAAATATTGGGGTGAGATGATCGACGGCCAGGTGTCGGCGCCCAAACACCCCAAGGCGGCGCTGCAGGAATGGGCCGCCGCCAAGGGCCGCAAGCCCCCCGAATATCGCCTGATCCGCCGCGAAGGCCCCGACCACGCACCGCGCTTTCGCGTCGGAGTGGTCGTCGGCAAGCTCGCCGAGGCCGAAGGCGAAGGCGCATCGAAACAGGCGGCTGAAAAGGCCGCGGCGATCGCGATGCTCGCGATCCTGGAAGGATTGAAAGAATGACCCATCGTTGCGGTTTCGTCGCGGTCGTCGGGGCGCCGAATGCGGGCAAATCGACCATCGTCAACGCGCTCGTCGGCCAGAAGGTCGCGATCGTCAGCCCCAAGGCGCAGACGACACGCACCCGCCTGATGGGCGTCGCCATGGACGGCGAGACGCAGATCGTGCTGATCGACACCCCCGGCATTTTTGCCCCGACCCGCCGGCTCGACCGCGCGATGGTCGCCGCGGCGTGGAACAGCCTCGACCAGGCCGAGGCGATCCTGGTGATGATCGATGCCGCGGCAAAGCTCGGCGAGCGCGCCGAACGCGTGTTGCAGGGGATCGAGGGGCGCCCCGAGAAGAAATTCCTGGTCCTCAACAAGGTCGACCTGACCAAGAAGGACAAGCTGCTGACGATCGCGACCCAGCTCAACGAACGGGTCGCCTTCGACGAAACCTTCTTCATCTCGGCGAGCACCGGCGACGGGGTTCCCGAACTCAAGACGACGCTGGCGGCCCTGATGCCCGAGGGACCCTGGCATTTCCCCGAGGACGAGGTCAGCGATGCCCCCGAACGGATGCTCGCCGCCGAAATCACCCGCGAGCAGCTCTATCGCCAGCTCCACGAGGAACTGCCCTACCAGTCGACCGTCGAGACCGAGAAATTCACGACGCGCAAGGACGGCAGCGCCGAAATCCACCAGCAGATTCTGGTCGCACGCGACAATCAGCGCGCGATCATCCTCGGCCACAAGGGTGAGCGGATCAAGGAAATCGGCAGCAAGGCGCGCGCCGAGCTCGCCGAATTGCTCGGACGCAAGGTGCATCTGTTCCTGCATGTGAAGGTGAAGGCAAACTGGGACGAGGACCGCAGCGTCTATCGCGACATGGGGCTTGATTGGGTGGATTGAGGCGGGGCCATGCCCAGCGACCCGTTGAACACACCCGGCACCCGTCCTCGATCAATATTCCTCAATGGAATAGCCTTGGGCGTCGTAGCGATCACGCTGACACTGATCCTGGCCTGGGGCTATATTTCGGCAACTGGCGTAGAAACGGTTGTTCGCGGTACGGTCGTTCGTATCGAGCAAATCGGGACGAGGCAATTGCAGACCCGTACTGTCGTGCGGCTGGCTAATGGGTCAGAAGCCGTCGTGCTGCTGCCTAGCCGAACAAATTGCAGCACTGGATCGGCAATCAGGATCATTCAGCGCGACAACTCCCTCGGCCGGACTTTTCACGCCGCACTGGTGGCCTGCGCCAACTGATAAGATGCTGATCCGAGCATCGCCCGAGATTAAATGGCGCGGATCAATATTTGTCGCTAATCGATCTGCAGCCGCTTCGATCAAGGGGAAAAATCTTGCAACGACCGCCGTCGATCATCCTGTTTGAACGCCTCTTCTGGTCGTCGACCTTGGTCAGCATCGTAACCACCTTCATCACCTGGAACGAGATGGCGACGGCGTTCGACCGCGAGGCCGGCGTCGGCCGATCAAGCGGGTCGTTCGGCGTGGTCTTTGTCATCCTCGTGATCAGCTTGGCGATCGTTTTCGCGCTCTGGTACGCCATTGCGCGGCGCGGCAGCAACGTCGCGAAATGGATTTACGTCGTGCTGACCGCGATCGGTGCGCTGCAGACAATTGCCGGGCTGTTCAATCCCGACGGGTTGGGGACATTGTCGCTCGCAGGCTCGCTGCTTTCGACCGCGCTTTCGGTCGCGTCGGCAGCCGTGCTGTTCCGCGCCGACGCCGTCGCATGGCTGTCCGGCAAGCCACCCGTCGACCCCGGGATTTTCAGCTGACGCGCTAAATCCGCCGACAATCATTCGGCGGCGGTTGCCCATCGAACCGTTCACCGATCCAGCCGATCGTTTCTTGGGCGCTGTCGCGCGCCGCGTCGACATGGCCTCCGGTCATGTCGATCCAACGCAGCGCCGTGCCGCGCCGGCAGACGGACTTGGCGAATTTGCGCGTCACCGCGGGCGCGATGATCGTGTCCTTGCTGCTTTGCGCGATGAGCAGCGGGCCGGGAACGCGCGCGGCGTCGACGCTGTTGGCGCGGGCGAAGCTTCCCCACGGCTCGATTTTGGCGACATCCTTGTTCTTCGTCGCGCGCACGATGGTCAGCACGCCCAGGATCGTGCCGAGCTTCGGCTTCTTTTCCAGGCTGATGCAGTTGTTTTCCGCCAGCCGATGGATGATGCCCTGGTTCGTACGGTTGGCGACGCCGTCCATCGAATAGCCATAAAGCGTCGACCAGCTGTGCAGCGTGAAGGACAGCAGCAAGGCGCGCGCATTCTTGTCGCTGCCGTCGCGCAAATTGGCTGCGAGATCGGTCGGCGGCGCGGCCGCGGCGGTGGCGACGAGGTTCAGGTCGGGGGCGTAGGAGCGCGCCGTGATCGCGGTCCACAGCGCGGCGTGCGCACCCTGCGATTCGCCCCACACGGCAAAGCTGTTGCCCGCCGCCGCGCCGGGGATCGCCCGCGCCGCGCGCACCGCGTCGAGCACCGAATTCGCGGTATCGGGGCCGACGAGGAACGGATGCATCGTCGGGCTCGCGAGGCCGATATAATCGGGCGCGACAACGACATAGCCCTGCCGCACCGCATCGATTCCAGCCGTCACGGCAAAGAAATTGCTGCTTAGCGACGGCGCGCATTTCTCGGCCACGCCCCAGGCGCCGTGGGTCCAGGCGATGACGCGGCGCGGCCGCGGCGGCACCGCCTCGCGCGGCGCGGCGACGAGTCCGGTGACGCGCAGCCGTTCACCCTTCTGGTTGGAGGTCCAATATTGCACGCGCCACGCCTGCACCCCCGGCGGCGTGTCGACGACCGGCTCGGCAGCGATCAGGCTGCCCGCCTGCTGCGCGGCTGCGGGGACGGCGAACGAGGCCGCGAGGAGCAACAGTAAAACCCATAAACGACGCATCGGACACCTCCCGGTTGGGCGCATCCTATCATGACTTCCGGCGGGCGGGAACCGCACGGAGGAGCGAATAATATCTGCGACTTTCTCGCGCAACAACGTCATGCGGCGGTAATATAACAATATTGGTGACGATATTTTCGCGATGCCATCAAATAAAAGTCCGCGCCAGACATGCTGCATGATAATCATCACCATCCGCATCTTGCGGCACAACAGGGGGAGTATCGATCATGTCGCCCAATAGTCCCGTTCCCGTTCCACCGTCCGAAGTCGCGATCAAGCTGCCGCAGGACCAATATTGCCACGCCGAAGCGCCGACCGAATGGTGGTGGCACACCGGCACGCTCGTCGCCGGCGAGCGCGTCTTCGGCTTCGAAATCAACGCCGCGAGCTTCGCGCCGCTCGCCTTTACCGAAATCATGCTGTCCGACGTCGCGAACCAGATCCATTATCAGAGCACCGCGACCCACACCCCCGGCGAATGGGCCGAAACCGACCCGAGCAAGGACTGGTACGTCAAACTCGGCAATCCGGGGATCGATCATGACTGGGCGTGGATGACCGCGCCGCAAGCCGACCCGTCGAACATGACGGTCAAGGCGCAGTTCCAGGACGAGGGGACGGGATCGACGATCCTCTTCGACCTGGTGATGGCGCAGCAGGGTCCGCCGCTCATCGTGTGGGGCACAGGGTGCAATCCGACCCCGGCGAACCCCGGCGGGGTGAAGACCAACAATTATTATTACTCGTTCACGCGGCTCCAGGTCAGCGGGTCGGTGGCGATCGGCGATACGGTGTTCGCGGTCACCGGCCAGACGTGGATGGACCATGAATATGGCCTGTTCGGTTCTTCAGCGAACCCCATCCTGTGGTATCTGCAAGACATGCAGCTCGACAATGGCATCCATATCTCGAGCTATATGACGGTCAGCGCCGAGACCCCGCCGCAGGGCGGCCAGCCGCACCAGTCGAACGCGACGATCCAGTTTCCCGACGGCACGACCTATTTCCTCGAGGATTGCATCACGACTCCCGGCGAGGCGACGTGGACCGCGCCGAACGGACAAGTCTTCTTTCTCGAATTCCTCGTGCAGATCCCCGATTTCGACGCGACGATCACGATCACATCGTCGATCCCCGATCAGGTCTTCGACGCCTTCAACGCCAATGTTTATGAAGGCGTGGCGACCGCGGCGGGCACGTTCGCGGGCGCACCGGTGACCGGCACGGCGTGGAACGAGCAGCGGCCTTAGGGGTCCACCAACCGGTCATTGCGAGGAGCGTAGCGACGCGGCAATCCAGAGCGGTGTAAGGCCGCTCTGGATTGCTTCGCTTCGCTTGCAATGACGAGGCTTATTCTGTCGCCGCGGCCTTCTTTGCGGGCGCCTTTTTCTTCGCCGCCGGCTTCTTCGCCGCCGCCTTCTTGGGCGCCGCCTTCTTCTTGCCCTTCGCGGGCCCCTTCGCGGCGCGCGCGTCGATCAGCGCGATCGCTTCCTCGAGCGTCAGCGCGGCGGGTTCCATCGACTTCGGCAAGGTCGCGTTGGTCGTGCCGTCGGTGACATAGGGACCGAAGCGTCCTTCCATCAGCTTCATCTCGCCGCCGCTCGTCGGGTGCGGGCCAAAGGTATTGAGCGGTTCGGCCTTGGTGCGCCCGCGCCCGCCGCCCGCCGCCGCTTCGGCGATGCGGACGACCGCAGCGTTCATGCCGATGTCGAAGATTTCGGCAGTGCCGGTCAGCTTCGCATATTTGCCGTCATGGAGCAGGTACGGGCCGTAGCGCCCCAGCCCGGCCATGATGACCTTGCCGCTTTCCGGATGGACGCCGACCTCGCGCGGCAGGCTCAAGAGCCGCAGCGCATAGTCGAGGTCGAAATCCTCGCCCGGGATGTCCTTGGGGATCGACGAACGCTTCGCCTCCTTGCCGTCGCCGAGCTGGATATAGGGACCAAAGCGTCCGCTGCGCTTGGTCACTTCCAGCCCGGATTCGGGATCATTACCCATCGTCTCGGGCCCCGTATCGGCGCCGTCGCTACCGCCCGGCTGCGCGAATTTGCGCGTGAACTTGCAGTCGGGATAGTTGCTGCACGCGATGAACGGCCCGAACTTGCCGCCGCGCAGCGCCAGCTTGCCGGTGCCGCAATTAGGGCACAGCCGCGGATCGCTGCCGTCGCCCTTGTCGGGGAAAAGATAGGGGCCGAGGAATTCGTCGAGCGCCGCGGTGATCTCCGACGGCTTGAGTTCCATCACCTCGCCGGTGCGCGGCTTGAAGTCGCGCCAGAAGGCATCGAGCACCGCCTGCCACTGCGCGCGGCCGCCCGACACATCGTCGAGTTCTTCCTCGAGCCCGGCGGTATAGTCATATTCGACATAACGGGTGAAATAACGTTCGAGAAAGGCGGTGAGCAGCCGCCCGCTCTCTTCGGGCATGAAGCGGTTCTTCTCGACCGTCACATAGGCGCGGTCCTTGAGCACCTGGAGGATCGACGCATAGGTCGACGGGCGCCCGATGCCGAGTTCCTCCATCTTCTTGACCAGGCTCGCTTCCGAATAGCGCGGCGGCGGCTGGGTTTCGTGGCTTTCGACCTCGACCCCGGTCTTGGCCGGCGCGTCGCCCTTCGCCATGGCGGGCAGCAGGCGCGCATCGTCATCGTCGCCCGCGTCGTCGCGGCTTTCGTCATAGAGCGCGAGAAAACCGGGGAATTTCACGACCTGCCCGGTCGCGCGCAGCATCGTCTTGCCGGTGCCGTCGCTGAGGTCGATGCTGGTGCGTTCGAGCCGCGCCGACGCCATCTGGCTCGCCATCGCGCGTTTCCAGATCAACTCGTAGAGTCGGCCATGGTCGCCGCTGCCGGCCTTGTCCTTCGAAAAATCGGTCGGACGGATTGCTTCATGCGCTTCCTGCGCATTCTTCGCCTTGGTCTGATACTGGCGTGGCTGGTCGGGGACATAACCGCCGTCGTAGCGCGTCGCGATCGCCTTGCGCGCGGCGCTGATCGCGCTGCCGTCCATCTGGACGCCGTCGGTACGCATATAGGTGATCGCGCCGTCCTCGTAGAGGCCCTGTGCGATGCGCATCGTGTGGCTCGCCGAGAAGCCGAGCTTGCGCGCGGCTTCCTGCTGCAGCGTCGACGTCGTGAAGGGCGGCGGCGGGTTGCGCGTCAGCGGCTTGGTCTCGACATTCTCGACGGTGAAATGCCCCGCCTTCACATCGGCCTCGGCGGCGCGCGCATCGGCCTCGCTGGTGATCGTCAGCCGCTCGATCTTGTCGCCGCGCCAGCGTGCGAGGCGCGCCTTGAACGGCGTGCCCGACATTTCGAACAGGCCGGTGATCGACCAGTATTGCAGTGCAACGAATGCTTCAATCTCGCGCTCGCGCTCGACGATCAGCCGCAGCGACACCGACTGGACACGCCCCGCGGACTTGGCGCCGGGCAGCTTGCGCCACAGCACCGGCGACAGGGTGAAACCGACCAGATAATCGAGCGCGCGGCGGGCGCGGTAGGCGTCGATCAGATCGTCGTCGAGCGCGCGCGGCGCCGCCATCGCGGTGAGCACCGCGTCCTTGGTGATCGCGTTGAAGGTGACGCGGTCGACCTTGGCCGGCAGCGCCTTCTTGCTACGCAGCAGTTCCTGCACATGCCAGCTGATCGCCTCGCCCTCGCGGTCAGGGTCGGTCGCGAGGATCAGGCGCTCGGCACCCTTCGCCGCGTCCTGGATTTCCTTCATCCGCTTCGTCTTGTCGGGATACAGCTGCCACTGCATCGCGAACCCGTCGTCGGGATTAACCGACCCGTCCTTGGGCGGCAGGTCGCGAACATGGCCATAGCTGGCCAGCACCTTGAAATCGCGCCCGAGATATTTCTCGATCGTCTTCGCCTTGGCGGGCGATTCCACAATAACCAATTGCATGTAAAAGCGTTGTCCTGCTGTGCCTCACGTATGTACGCGCGAGGGTGGCGGGCGTCCGGTCCTGTCGTCAAGAGGGTTTCGGCGCGCCCGCCCCAGCAAAGTGGTTGTAAAAATCAGCGCAGCGGCGCGAGCCGTCCGATCAGCATCGCGCTCGCCAGACTCGCCGCCTTGGCCGCGCCTTCTTCGTAATTCCCCGGCTTGGCGGTGAAGGCGAACTTGCGCGTCTTGCCGAAGCGCAAGCCCCCGAACCCCGCGACCGCGGCGAGGCCGCCCACGACATTGCCGGCCGATTGCATCGCCTTGTCGGTGCCGCTCGACGCGTCGCTCTTTTCGACGAACTCGCCCTCGACCGCGACCGGCGCCTTGACGGTGATCACCGACTGCTTGCCGCTCGGCGCGATCAGCGTGATGCGCGAATAGTCGGCGCTGACCGACAGCGCGCTGTTGACCTCCAACCCGCCGAAGCTGAAGGCGCCGGGGCGCTTCTGCTGCGAAAAGTCGATCAGATAGACGACGTCGATCACGCCGACTCCGGCCTGTTTTGCGTAGGCGTTCAGCGCCCCAACCGCCTGCCCCGCCGCCATGTTCATCCCGATACTGCTCATCCCCGACCCGACGAAATCACCCGGGATCATCAGCAGCGAGGGCAGCGCGGAGGGCTTGTAATAGGTCGCCTTGCCCTTGCTGCCCTTTTCGAGCGCGATGTTGATGTCGAGCGGCATGTCCTGCGACTTGGTCTTGGCGAGCGCGGCATGGCCGAACATGTCGGTCGGTGCCTGAACCGTATAGCCGCTGGCGGTCAGCTGCGACACGAAGTCGGCATAGGCGGCGTCGGTGACCGCCTGCATCATTTCGGGGGTTACCCCGACGAGTTCGCTCTTCGCCTTGGTCGTGCCGCCGAACGCCCCCATCAGCCCGCCCGACGCCGCGGTCTGGTCGGTCGATTCAAAGATGAAGCCGACATTGAAGGCGCCGACGGTGACGGTGGTGACACCCTTCGCATTGGCCGGGCCGGCGATCTTCACCGGCTCCTTGTCCTTCGCGATCACGGCGACAGGCTGGAGCAGCATCGCCACGATGGCGACGGCCGACAGCAGTTTTTTCATGGATTGGTCCTCCGACCCTCACGGACCGGATGCATCCGGTCGGCGGGGGTTCCCGAAGCGACCCATGCCCCCGCATCGAACAGATGCGGGGGCAAGTCAACGGCTTACTGGTTCTGCCATTTGAAGTCGGCGGGCAGGATGCATTTGCCGGCGTCGTAATTGCCGACGCTGCGGATGACCTCGCTGTCCTCGGGCTCGATGCGGCGACCGCTGATCTGGCTGTCGATCACCCGGCGGACGAGCGCGTCGAGCCGCGTCACCAGATAACAGTCGATCGCCGGCGCCGCATGGGCATTGCCGACGCCGCTGTCGTCGGTCAGGAACAGATAGCGCGACTGGGTCGCCGCCGCCATCGCGCGCATCGCATATTCGGCCTCGTCGGCGACGCCCGAGGCGGCGACCGGGGTGATATGGATACGCCTGGCGCGCGCCGCCTCGGCGGCGGCCCAGGTGCGGCCGAACTGTTCGTTGTGCGGCGGCGCGTCGGCGACGAGCAGCAGCGATTTCACCGCGTCGGGGCGCCACTCCTGCCCGACCGCGCGGATCAGCGCCTGGTCCATCGCCTCGGGATAATCACCGCCGCCGGTCGCATATTGCGCCGCCAGCGTGCCCTGCGCGCGGCCGATGTCGCGGTCGAACACCACGGTGCGCGTGACATATTCGTCGCCGATATCGCGATAGAAGACAAAACCGACGCGAATATCGAGGTCGCGGTGCTTGGCGGTGATCGACGCGATGATCGCGCGCATTTCCGACTGCAGGTATCGGATCTCGTCGCCCATGCTGCCCGTCGTGTCGATGACGAGCATCAGGTCGAGCTTGGTCGCCTTGGTCGCGGCCTGGCTGGCGGTCAGACCGACGACCTGCCCACCCGGCGCATCGGATACGAGCACCGGCCGCGCATCGGCGATGCTGCGCCCGGCCTTTCGCGCCGACACGGTGATCCGTTCGCTCAGCCGGTCGAGCCCGGGGAAGAAGACCGCGCTGCCGTCGGCCTGCGTCGCCATGGTGATGCTGTTGCCGTCGCTGCAGGTGACGACGACGTCGGCGAAGGGGATCGGCTGGCCGTTGCGGTCGTTCACCTTCACCGTGACGACGCGCATCGTGTCGACGCGCGGCAGGGCGCGGATGTCCTGGCCCAAGTCGGTGCGGTTGACATAGGCCGCATAGAGTTCCGGATTGAGCAGGTCGTCATGCTCGCCCGCGGTCAGGATGCCCGATTGAGGCTGGGGCGGGATATAGCGCGGCGGCACCGGCACGGGTCGCCCCGTATAGTCCGACGACGAGCCGGGAACGGGCGACGTCGACGCCGGCGGCGGGGCGGTCGGGGCCACCCGTACCGACTCGCCGCTGCCGACCGCGCTGACCGCAGCCGACGATCCGGATCGCGCCGAGCCGGTGACGACGACGTCGGCGGCAGCGCTGTCATAGCTGGGTGGTGGCGGCGCCATCGGCGGCGGTGGGGGCGGCGGAGGTGGCGGGGGTGGCGGCGGCGCCATCGGCGCATAGTCGGCGCTCGACTTGTCATCGCGCTCGCGCTTGCCGCCCTTGGTCTTGGGCACGCCCGTCTGTTGCGGCCGGGGCGGCTGTACCTCGGCATCGAGGCGCGGCAGCGGGTCGGCGTTGCGGCAGAAGCCCTGCTGCGGCGCACCCGGCTTGGCATAAGCGATGGTCAGGGGCGCGGGGGCGAGGCCGCCCGCGAGAACGGCGATCATCGTCACGCCCGTCAGAAATCGGCTTCGCATCATCGAACTCCCCGCCATGTGATACAATATCATGAACCTGTGGTCCGGCCGCTGAACCGTGGCTGAACCGCGATGAATGGTTAGATTGCCGCAGGTTAGGCCGCTGTGCGGGTCATCACAGCCGTGAAATCCTGGCGCCCGCGTGGCGCTCGATACGCCCCGCGAGTTCGAGTTCGAGCAGGATCAGTTGCACCGTCGCGGCTGCGCAGCCCGACTGGCGGACGAGCTCGTCGACCGCGACGGGGGTCGGCCCGAGCAGTTCGACGACGATCCGGCGGTCCCCTTCGCCGGCGTCGTGCACGGCGGGCGTCGCGGCGTAGCTGCGCACCGGTTCGCGCACCATGCGCGCATCGATCGGCCCCAGCGCCTCGAGCACATCGTCGACCGTCTGGATCAGCGTCGCGCCTTCGCGGATTAGCAGGTTGCAGCCCTGCGCGCGCGGGTCGAGCGGCGATCCGGGCACCGCCATCACCTCGCGCCCATAGTCGCCGGCGCGGCGCGCGGTGATCAGCGACCCCGACTTGGGCGCCGCCTCGATCACCAGCGTCCCGTGCGCCAGCCCGGCGATGATCCGGTTACGCGACGGGAAATGGCGCGCCAGCGGTTCGGTGCCCGGCGGCTGCTCGGCGATCAGCAACTGGTCGGCGCCGAGCTTTTCCTGCAGCCCGGCATTTTCGGGCGGAAAGGCGATATCGATGCCGCTCGCGATCACCGCCGCGGTGCGTCCGCCGAGCGCGCCGACATGCGCCGCGGTGTCGACCCCGCGCGCCAGCCCGCTGACCACCGTGATGCCCTGCCCCGCCAGCTCGGCCGCCATCTGCCGCGCGAAGCGGCACGCGACCGCCGAGGCGTTGCGTGCACCGACGATCGCAACGCAGGGGTGCCGGAGCATCGCGATATCGCCGCGGACAATCATCACCGGCGGGGCGCCCTCGACCGCGCGCATCAGCGGCGAATAATCCGCCTCGTCACTGAAGACATGACGCGCGCCGAGCGAGGCCACGCGCTCGATCTCACGCTCGGCGATTTCGGAAGGCGCGATACGCGCGCGGCCCGCGCCGCCGCGCAGCACAAGATCGGGCAGCGCGGCGAGCGCCGCCTCGCCCGACCCGAAACGCATCATCAACTGGTGCCAGCTGACCGGACCGACATGCGGCGTACGGATCAACCGCAGCCGCGCCAGCCGTTCGGCGTCATTCACTCGGTGGGTTCTTTCTTCGCCCCAACGCGCGGTTCGGTGCCGGCGCGCAGCCGCGCGATATTCTCACGGTGGCGCCAGAGGACGATGACCGCGAGTCCCGCGAGCCCGATCGCATAGACCGGGAAGCCCAGCGCGAGCGCCGCGACGGGCGCCGCGATCGCACCCAACATCCCGCCGAGCGACGAGATACGCAGGATCAGTACCGCGCCCAGCCACACGGCCGCGAAGATCAGCCCGATCGGCCAGGCAAGCGCCAGCGACAGGCCGAGCAAGGTCGCGACCCCCTTGCCGCCGCGAAACTTCAGCCAGACGGGGTAGCAATGGCCGATCATCGCCGCCGCGCCCGCGATCATCGCGCCCTGGTCGCCAAGCTCGGGCACGAAATGCCGCACCAGCAACACCGCCACCGCGCCTTTCGCGCCGTCGAGGACCAATGTCGCCGCCGCAAGCCCCTTGCGCCCGGTGCGCAGCACATTGGTCGCGCCGATATTGCCCGATCCGATCTGACGCAAATCACCCGCACCGAAGGCTCGCGTCAGGAGGACACCAAACGGGATCGATCCGAGCAGATAGCTCGCGGCGATCAGCAAATATGTCATCATGGCAACCCCTGCTCCCTTTGCGCCTTTGTGGCGATATTGCGCGTAGCAATCAACGCATTCGCGCATGGTGACCGCCAAATCGGACAAACTCGTGGCGGCCATTGAGCGGCCCCGTCACCGCTGCTAGGGCGCGTGGATGCCCGCCCCCCGCGCTGACGCCCCGATCCTCTTCTTCGACTCCGGCCTCGGCGGCCTCACCGTGCTCGGCCCGACGCGCGCGCTGCTGCCGACCGCGCCGATCGTCTATGCTGCCGATTATGCCGGCCTGCCCTATGGCCAGAAGAGCGAGGCCGAACTCGCGGCGCGCGTTCCCGCGCTGCTCGGCCGCCTCGTCGAACGCTACCAGCCACGCCTCGCGGTAATCGCGTGCAACACCGCCTCGACGATCGCGCTGACGCATGTCCGCGCCGCGCTCGACCTGCCGATCGTAGGGACCGTGCCCGCGATCAAGCCCGCCGCCGAGATGACGAAGACCGGCGTCATCGGGGTGCTCGGCACCGAAGCGACGGTGCGCCAGCCCTATGTCGACGATCTCAGCGCGCGCTTTGCCGCCGGCAAGACGGTGCTGCGCCACGGCAGCCCCGGCCTCGTCACCGCCGCCGAAGCGAAGCTGCGCGGCGACCCCGTGGATATGGACGTCATTGCGCGCGCCATCGCCGGCCTGACAATCCAGCCCGGCGGCGACAAGCTCGACGTCATCGTCCTCGCCTGCACCCACTTCCCGCTGCTCGCCGACGAATTGCAGGCCGAGGCGGGATCGCACGTCCGCTTGATCGACGGGGCGCAGGGCATTGCCCGCCGCATCGCCCACCTGACCGACGGCCAGCCCTGGCCCGCGGCGGTCGCCCCCGGCCTCGCGGTCTTCACGCGTAGCGACGAGCGCCCGCCGCCGCCGCTGGCCGCGCTGGCGCCCTACGGCCTCGATCGCATCGAACTGATCTAGCGGCTCGATCACACTGATTTGGCGCAGAAGTTGCGAATCGTTCGCACTGGATTTCGGGTTGTTTCGGCGTTATTGGCCGCCGTGTTAATAGCCGCCCGGAGGGAGCGGCCCAATGGCTTGGACTGGCACCTGACTGCGGGGCTGATACGTGAACTATAACGATATTTTCGCACGCGCCATCGACCGGCTGCATGAAGAAGGGCGCTATCGCGTCTTCATCGACATCCTCCGGAATCGCGGGTCCTTTCCCAACGCACGCTGCTTCGCCGGTCACAACGGCCCGAAGCCGATCACCGTATGGTGTTCGAACGACTATCTCGCCATGGGCCAGCATCCCAAGGTTGTCGCCGCGATGGAAGAAGCGCTGCATGACGTCGGCGCCGGTTCGGGCGGCACCCGCAACATCGGCGGCAACACCCATTATCATATCGACCTCGAAGCCGAACTCGCCGACCTGCACGGCAAGGACGGCGCGCTGCTGTTCACTTCGGGCTATATCTCGAACGAGGCGACGCTTGGCACGCTCGGCAAGCTGCTGCCCAACTGCATCATCTATTCGGACGAACTCAACCACGCCTCGATGATCGCGGGCATCCGCAACTCGGGCTGCGAAAAGCGCGTTTGGCGTCACAACGACCTCGCACATCTCGAAGAGTTGATGGCCGCCGACGATCCCGAAGCCGCCAAGCTGATCGCCTTCGAAAGCGTCTATTCGATGGACGGCGACGTCGCCCCGATTCACGCGATCTGCGACCTTGCCGACAAATATAATGCGCTGACCTATTGCGACGAAGTCCATGCCGTCGGCATGTACGGCCCGCGCGGCGGCGGCATCAGCGATCGCGACGAAGCCGCCGATCGCATCACGATCATCGAGGGAACCCTCGGCAAGGCGTTCGGCGTGATGGGCGGCTATATCGCCGCCGACAAGAATATCATCGACGTGATCCGCAGCTATGCGCCGGGTTTCATCTTCACGACCAGCCTGTCGCCGGTGCTCGTCGCCGGCGTGCTCGCGAGCGTGCGCCACCTCAAAGCGTCGAGCGTCGAGCGCGACGCGCAGCAGGAAGCCGCCGCTTATCTCAAGCAGAGCTTCCGCGACGCCGGCCTGCCGGTGATGGATTCGACCACGCACATCGTCCCGCTGATGGTCGGCGATCCGGTGCGCGCCAAGAAGATCAGCGACATATTGCTCGCCGAATATGGCGTCTATGTGCAGCCGATCAATTTCCCGACCGTGCCGCGCGGCACCGAACGGCTGCGCTTCACCCCCGGCCCGGCGCATGACGAGGCGATGATGCGCGACCTGACCCAGGCGCTCACCGAAATCTGGGACCGTCTGGAACTGCGCAAGGCCGCGTGAGCGCCGCACCGGGTTTTGACGAGGTTGTCCGGGGACGCCGCAGCATTCGCGGCTTCCTCGACAAGCCCGTTCCCAAGGCGCTGGTCGCCGAGGTGATCGAAGTCGCGATGCGCGCGCCCTCGTCGTTCAACAACCAGTGCTGGAATTTCTCGGTCGTCACCGGCGATCCGCTTGACGCGATCCGCCGGGGTAACACCGACGGCATTCTCGCCGGCAAGCCCGACAGCCGCGAATTCCGCCGCTTCGACGGCATCGCCGACGACCATCGCGCACGCCAGATCGAGATCGCCAAGCAGCTCTTCGGTGCGATGGGCATCGCGCGCGACGACAAGGACGCGCGCCAGGACTGGGTGCTCCGCGGCTTCCGCCAGTTCGACGCGCCGGTCAGCATCGTCGTCACCTATGACCGCATATTGCTCGGCAGCGACATCGCGCCGTTCGATTGTGGTGCAGTGACCAACGCGCTGGTCAACGCCGCCTGGTCGCGCGGGCTCGGCTGCGTGATCAACAGCCAGGGCATCATGCAAAGTCCGGTGGTGCGCGAACATGCCGCGATCCCCGACGACCAGGTGATCATGATCTGCGTCGCGATGGGCTGGCCCGAAGAAGAGTTTCCCGCCAACGCCGTGGTGTCGAACCGCAAGAGCGTCGAGGAAGCGGTGCGTTTCGTCGGGTTCGACGACTGACGCTCAGCACACCGGGCGCATCATGCCCCAGAAATGCGGGCCGCCGCCCGGTACATCCCATTCGACCTGCGTGACGAACCCCAGCCGTTCGTAGAGCGGCACATTTTCCTGCGTCGCGGTTTCCAGCCAGCACGGCAGTCCCTCGGTGTCGGCGACCGCGGTCTGCTCGCGGATGATCCGGCCGCCATGGCCCTTGCCCTGATGCGCGGTCCGCACGCCGACATAATGAAGATACCAGAAGCGCGCCTTTGGGCGGTGCGCGTCGATGCCGGCCTGCACCTTCAGTCCGCGCGGCAGGGCGGTACCGAACATCGCGACCAGCGGGATGACGGTGCGCAGGAACTCCAGTGTCCCGCTATGCGCCTGCCCCGGCGCGCGCCAGAGCGCCGCCGCCGCGTCGCCTTCGGATCGCAGCGCGACCCCCGCGCGCATGTCGGCGGGTACCAGCACGCGAAACAGGCCGCGCAGCGCCCGCGCACGATGATCGGGGTCGGGCAATATCCACGACAGCGCCGGGTCGGTCTGGAATGCCTGTGCCAATGTCTCGATCAGCGCGGGCGCATCGCCCTGCCCCGCCGGCAATATCGTCTCGTCCATAGCCCCTCCCGCAACGAAAGGAGCAGGTCGCGCGCGCTTTGGCAATATCAGCGTCGGCCCTGCTCGAACCGCAGCGACCAGGCATAACCGCGATAGAGGCGCGTCACGACCAGCCGGCCGCCCGTGTCGGCCGACAATTCACGCATCGCGTCGATCATCAAAGCACGCGGCGCGACATGGAAACGCGCCAGCCAGCCGAACAGCGCAGCGCGGAACCAGCCGGGCAGTTGCTCCTGCTGGCCGAAGTCGACGATATGCAGCACCCCGTTCGGCGACAGATGGCGCACCGCCTCGCCGATCGCGCCCTGCCAGTCGGGGATCATCGACAGCGTATAGCTCTGAAAGACCCGGTCGAAGTGCGGGACGCCGAACAGCGCCTTGGGGTCGAACCCGGTGGCATCGGCCTGGGCGACGGTCACCCGCCGCTCCAGCCCCGCCCGGGCGATCGCGGCGCGCGCGCTTTTCAACATCTCGGCCGAAATGTCGATGCCGTGAATATGCGCGCCGGGCCAGCAGCGCGCCGCCGCGATCAGGTTGCGCCCGGTGCCGCAGCCGACCTCGAGCACATGACCGCCGACCGGCGGCTGCAATTCATCGATCAGCCGATCACGACCGAGCAGATAATATTTGCGGGTCAGGTCATAGATATGGCGCTGGCCGCGATAGACATTGTCCATCAGCGCGGCATGCCCCTGTGCCGCCGCCACGATCAGGCTTTCAGGACATAGAGATGGACGCCGCCATAGATCGCCGAGCGGTCGCGCCGCGTATAATCGCGCGATTCCTCGGCGCGATAGTCCCAACGGTCGAGCAGCGCGTCGGGCAGGCGTCCGGGCAGCAGGCTTGGCTCGGCGGCGGTGCGGAACAGCACCCGCGCGCCCGGTCGCGCGGTGCGCAGGACCTCGCTCCACAACGCAAGCAGTTGCGGGTCGCTCATCCAGTCCTGCGCGTCGAGGAAGATATAGCGGTCGAAACTCGCGTCATCCGCCGCCGCCAGCATGTCGGTCATGTTGGCGTGGAGCATCGTCACCCGTTCGGCGCGCGCCTTGACCGCGGCATAATTGTCCGCCTGCAGATAGGGCGGCAGCGGCGCCTGCGCGTCACGGCCATAACCGCGCCCGAACGCCTGCCAGGCGAAATAATTGTCCTTGAGGTCGAAATCGCAGCTCAGTTTCTCGAGCCGCGCGCGCAGCACATCGGCCATCGGCTTGCCACCCGCCAGCGCGTCATATTGCGCAGGCGGAATGCCGAGGCCGAACAGCGACGAGCGCTGGTCGGTGACCCAGCGCACGAACTTCCTGTCGAAGAAGGGCGCGAATTTCGTTTCGAAGATGTGGCGCTGTTCGTCGATGTCGCGCGCCTCGAGCAGCGCGCGCGGATCGGCCTTCATCAGCCGCGCGAGCAAATGCGCGACGCCGATGAAATTGCCGAGCAGCCCACGCTTGTAGAGTCCGGTCGCAAAGCCGTTGATGCGGCGGCGTCCGACAAGGTCGCGGCCTTCCCAGTAACGGCGGCTGACCTCGTCGAGATGCGGCCGCACATACGCCTTGTACGCCTCGACATTGTCGCGGCTGTCGGCGTCGGCGAAGAAACGGCGGAAGCTCGCATAATCGGGCAGCCTGGCCGCCGCGATGCGCTTGAGATGGCCCAGCGCCACATGCGCGGTGTTGAGATCGACCGCGACGATCTCGGCGGGATCAGCGGTCAGATAGGAGAAGACATTGCACCCGCCGCTCGCGATCGTCGCGATGCGGTTGCCGGGCCGGATCGCCAGTGCCTCCATGTCGACCACCGGGTCCTCCCAGATCTGGGCGTAGACGAGCCCGCGAAAGGCGAACGCGAAGGCGCGGTCGAGCAGGCGTTGCTTCTGCTCGGCGTCCTCGCGAACGACGGCGGCGGCGATCTTGCGATTGGGCTGGCTGGCCATGGCAGGTCTCCCGGAGAAAGGTGGATCCGGCCCCGCCCATGGCAGCGATTCTTGCGATTCCCGCGTCGGTTCGATGACAAATCGGGGACGGCGGAAAAAACTCGCATCGTCATCCCGGCGAATCCATGGCGTCGCGCTGCTGACCGTAAACCCTTCACGTTTGCGGTCAGAAAGCTTTTGGGCGTGAATTGCCAATTGTCGCCCGGAAGCCGCGCCCCGCTGCTAGATCGGCCGAATGTCGCCCCGGATGCGATCGAACCGTGCGGCGACGTGCCGCGCGTAGGGCAGGCCGTGGTCGCGAATCACGAGCGCATCGCCATCCCACTCGACAATCCCTCGTCGTTCGAAATCCGTCAGGGCGCTTCGAGCCGGCGCGAGCTCATCGAAACTCAAATGCGCGCGCCCGTTGCACAACAGGTCGCGAATATGCCGCGCCCGCCGCTGCTCTCCCGCCTCGACCCGGACGCCTCTCACCGCGGTGAGTCGCCCCCCGCCGACAAGATCGCGATAGGAGCCGGACCGCTTCTCGTTCTGGACGATCAGATCGGGAAACTTGCTGATCGCGCTGGCGCCGAAACCAAGCAAAATGGGGGCGGCGTCCTCGGTAAAGCCCTGAAAATTGCGATTCACCCGGCCTTCGCGAGCTGCGAGGGCGAGCGAATCGTCGGGCCGGGCGAAATGATCGAAACCGACCGGGACATAGCCAGCCGCGGTCAGCCGTCGATAGCCAAGCTCCGCCTGCTCGAAGCGAAGGCGCTGGTCGGGCAGCCGGCTCGCGTCGATCCGCCGCTGGCGCGCGATCATCTGCGGAAGATGGGCGTAACCGAAAAAGGCGATGCGGCTCGGCGCCAGCGCCAGCGCCTCCTCGATCGTCGATTCGACATCGGCCAGTTCCTGTCCGGGCAGGCCGTACATCAGATCGAAATTGATCGCGCTGATATCACGCAAGCGCAGCGCGGCGACGACGCGCTCGATGTGCGAAAGCGGCTGGATGCGCCCGATCGCCTGCTGGACGTGCGGCGCGAAGGTCTGGATGCCGAGGCTGACCCGCGTAACATGCGCCGCCGCGAGCACCAGCGCCCATTCGGGTGAGAAGCCGCGCGGATCCAGCTCGATAGAGACGTCGGGCCGGTGCGCATCGAAAACGGTGAGCAGCAGGTCGAGCAAGCGCACCAGTTCGACCGGCGCGATCGCATTGGGGCTGCCGCCGCCGAAAGCGATGCGGCTCACGCGCCCGCGTCCGCCCAGCCGCTTCGCGACGAGCGCGATCTCCGACCTGAGCGCCGTCAGATAATCGTCGAGCCGCTGCTTACGACCCGCCGCGCCGGTGTTGCAGCCGCAATACCAGCAGATGCTCTCGCAAAAGGGGATATGGACATAGAGCGAGACCGGCGTCGCCGGTTCGACTGCATCGAGGGCGCGCGCATAATCGTTCGCGCCAACATCTTCGGCGAATTCCATCGCCGTCGGATAGCTGGTGTAGCGCGGAACCGGCTTTGCGAGCAGATCGGGATGATAGGACCACATGCACGCACCCTATGCCCGAACCGGCACCACGACATTGATCGGGATCAACGGCGACGGAATCAGCAGCAGCCCAACGACCCCGGCCGCTTGCCGCGACGTTCGCCGATCACGTGGCAGGCCTTGGCACAGTCGCGCCGCTGTTTCGGGTCGGCGGGATCGCCCGGCACGATCATCCGGTGCGCCGCGCCGCCGCATGAGGGAATGGTCAGGACGCGCGCTTCGGCGGCACCGGGCGGCTGCATCAGCACCGCCGCGGCCAACGCCAGAACGAAATACCGCGCGATCATGGGACGTCCTTCTCCTCATCCTCGACGAAGATGCGCAGCGCCGCGCCGTCGAGATCGTCGAACTGCCCGCCGCGCAGCGACCAGAAAAAAGCGGCAAGGCCTATGAGCCCGAGGCCGAGTGCGACCGGGATCAGGACGAGCAGCCCGTTCATCGCGCCGAGCCCTTCAACCGCAGCGCATTGCCGACGACGATCAGCGACGATCCCGACATAGCGATGGCGGCGACCAACGGTGTTACATAGCCGAGAAAAGCGAGCGGAACCGCGATGACATTATAGCCGATCGCGAGCGCGAAATTCTGTCGCACGATCGCCTGCGTCCGCCGCGCCACCCGGATCGCCTGCATTACCGGCATCAGCCGGTCGCCAAGGAAGATGTAATCGGCGGCATTCTTGCCCGCATCGCTCGCCGAGGCCGGCGCGAACGAGGCATGACCGGCGGCCAGCGCCGGGCCATCGTTCAGCCCGTCGCCGATCATCAACACCTTATGTCCCATTGCGGCTTGCCGTGCGATGGCGGCGAGCTTGTCCTGCGGGCTCGTGCTGGTCTGGGCGGTCAGGCCGAGCGCGCGCGCCACCGGCGCGACAGCGACGGCGCGATCGCCCGACAAGATCGTCGGCACGACGTCGGCGCGCCGCAGCGCAGCGATCGTGTCGGGGGCGTCGGGACGAAGTGTGTCGGAGAAGCGGACGATGATCGCCGGCTCGCCGTCGATCGCCAGCTCGGTCGCGAGCGCGCTGTCGGCGAGGGTCTGCGCGGGTCGACCCAGCGTCACCCGGCGCGTCCCCCACCGCGCCTCGATCCCGGCGCCGGGGGTTTCGCGGATCGCCTCGACCGCAAGCGGCGTCACGCCCGCCGCCGTCAGGTCGCGGGTCAGCGCCTCGCTGAGCGGATGACGGCTGGCGCGCGCCAGCGCGAGCAGCAGCGCGCGGGCGGTGGCGTCGGCGGCATCGAGATTGGCCGCGACCGGTCGCCCGAGAGTCAGCGTTCCCGTCTTGTCGATCATCGCCCGATCGACCTCGGCCAGCCGTTCGAGCGCCGATCCGTCCTTCACCAGCACCCCGACCCGCATCAGCGCGCCCGCCGCGACGATCTGCGCCGCAGGCACCGCGAGGCCCAGCGCACAGGGACATGTGATGATCAGCACCGCGACTGCAATCAGCAAGCTGTGGTGCCAGCCGGCCCCGGCGATCATCCAGCCGGCGAAAGCGAGCAAAGCCAGGGTGTGGACCGCAGGCGCATAATAGCGCGCCGCGCGATCGGCGATGCGGACATAACGCGACTTGCCCTGCGCCGCCTCGCCCATCAGACGCGCAATGTCGGCGATCGCGGTGTCGGCGCCCGCCGCAGTCACCAGGACACGGATCGGCGCCTCGATATTCAGCGTTCCGGCGTGAACAGGATCGCCGCTCAGCACCTCCCGCGGCGCGCTTTCACCGGTCAGCAGCGACAGGTCGATCTGGCTGGCACCGCCGACGATCACGCCGTCGGCCGCCAGCCGCTCGCCCGCGGCAACCAGCATGACCATGCCGGGTTCGATCGCTGTGGCGTCGACCCAGCGGCTTGCTTCGTCCGGGTCGACGACCATCGCGCCGGTGCCCATGTTGCGGAGCAGCGCCGTCACCCCGCCCCGCGCGCGGTCGCGCATCACGCTGTCGAGCCAGCGGCCGCAGAGCAAGAAGAACAGCAGCATTACGACGCCGTCGAAATAGGCGTGCGGGCCGTGCGTCGAAGTTTCGTAAAGGCTGAGCACGGTCGCGATCAGCACCCCGATGCTGATCGGCACGTCCATATTGGTCCGGCCGTGGCGAACCGCGCGCCACGCCGAACGGAAGAAGGACCGCCCGGCATAAGCGACCGTCGGCAGCGCGATCGCCGCCGACAGCCAGTGGAACAGGTCACGCGTCGCGCCGCTTGCGCCTGACCAGACCGACACCGACAGCAGCATGATGTTCATCATCGCGAAGCCCGACACCGCGACCGCGCGCAGCAGCGCGCGGCTGTCGGAGGCGCCGCGATCGACCTCCGGCGGACCGTCGCTGATCGGATGCGCCTCGAACCCGAGCCGCGAGAAGGCGCCGATCAACTCGGGCGTTTCGGCGTCGGGGGTGCAGGACAGATGCACGCGCTTTTCGGTGAAATTGACCCGCGCGGCGGCGATCCGCCGGTCGCGCACCAACCCCTGCTCCAGCTTGGCGATGCAGCCCGCGCAGCGGATGTCGGGCACCGCGAAATCGCGTTCGATCAACGAGGTCGCCGCCGCGGTCATTGAAGATCGATCCGATAGCGCGCCTCGTCGGCGCCGTGATGCACCGACAGGTCGATCTGCCAGCGCCCGGCGGGCAAAGCCTCGACCGAACGCAAAGCGCCGCCTGCAGCTGGTACGAAGCGCATCGCGCGCGCAGGTGCTTGACCGAGCGGATGACGGAGCGTCGCAACGATACGCAGACCGTCCAGCGGAGCGCCGTCCTTGCGGACGATCAGCCGGACATGCCGGTCGGAGTCGACAGTGACGCTCTTGTCCCAGCCGAGCCGCTCTTGCGCCGCGGCACGCGCGAGCCATTCATTGTAATGTTGGCTCGCAACATAGCTGTTGTCGACCACGGTGCCGCCAAAGGTCGACAGCGCAAAGCTCGCCATCACGATATTGACGCTGATGACGACGCCGAAGAAGGCGATCAGGATGATCGCCGCATGGCGCCCGGTGAAGGGCTTTCGATCGCGCTTTTCGGTCATGGTTCGGTCCCCGGCCGGTCGAACTGGATGGTCTCGCTGTCGCCGCGCGGATCGTCGTCGAGCGCGCGCACCGCGATCGTGAATTCCTGCCGCGCCGGGCCCGCGCCGGGAGCGACGATAAACAGCCGCGCGCTCGTCACGCGGTCAGGCGCGAGCGACATGCGCAGGCTCTGCCGCGCCGTCTCACGCGCGCCGCCTTCGATCCACAACCGCGCGCCGGGCAGGCCGCTCAGCGTGACCTCGATCGTGCGCGGGCGGAGTTCCATGTTGCGCAGCTTGAGCGTGTAATTGTTGCGGATCGCGCCGTCGGAAAGCTGAACATAGAGCGGGCTGCGCTCGTGCTGGACGGCAAGATCGAGACGGGTGCGCTGGCCGAGGGTGAAGAGCATCGCGAGGCCAATCGCGCCCCACAGGCCGAAATACAGTAATGTGCGCGGGCGGAAGAGCGTCTTGCGGATCGGCGGCGCGACCCCGCCCGCCTTTTCGGTCGCGGCGTCGTCGAGCGTGCAATAGTCGATCAGGCCGCGCGGTCGGCCGACCTGCGCCATCACGCTGTCGCAGGCGTCGATGCACAGCGCGCAGGTGATGCAGCCGATCTGCGGCCCCTCGCGAATGTCGATGCCGGTCGGGCAGACCGCGACGCACTGGTTGCAATCGACACAGTCGCCAAAGGCGCCGGGGTCCTTCTCGGCCTTCTTGACGCTGGCGCGCGGCTCGCCGCGCCAGTCCTTATAGGTCACCAGCAGCGATTTTTCGTCCATCATCGCGGTCTGGATGCGCGGCCAGGGGCACATATAAATGCACACCTGTTCGCGCAGGAAGCCGCCGAGGACAAAGGTCGTCGCGGTCAGCACCGCCACCGTGACATAGGCGACCGGCGCGGCTTGCCCGGTCCAGAAATCATGCGTCAGCGTCGGCGCGTCGGCGAAATACATGATCCACGCACCGCCGGTCCAGAATGCGACGGTCAGGTAGACCGCATATTTCAGCGTCCGCTTGACGATCTTCTCGGCCGTCCATGGAGCGTTTGCGAGGCGGATCTGCGCGTTGCGGTCGCCGTCGATCAGCCGGTCGACATGCTGGAACAGGTCGGTCCACACCGTCTGTGGACAGGCATAACCGCACCACGCGCGCCCGACCGCACTGGTGACGAGGAACAGCCCGATCCCCGCCATGATGAGCAGGCCCGCGACATAATAGAATTCATGCGGCCAGATCTCGATCTGGAACATGTAGAAGCGCCGGTTCGCCAGATCGACGAGCACAGCCTGGTCGGGCGCATGGGGGCCGCGATCCCAGCGGATCCATGGCGTTCCGTAATAGATCGCCAGCGTGACCGCCATGATCCCCCATTTGAAACGCCGGAAAGGGCCGTCCACCTTCTTGGGGTAGACGCCCTTGCGCGCCGCATAGAGCGATCCATGCTCGCCGGTCAGGTCGTCAGGGCTGGCCATCAGCTCCCAGTCCTTCCGCCGCGGCGGCGGCCAAGGCCGGCGCCGGCGCCTTTTCGCCGCCGCCGAGCGAATAGACATAAGCGGCGAGCATCTTGATCGTCCCCGGGTCGAGCCGGCTGTTCCAGCGCGGCATCACGCCGTTGCGCGGCTGAGTCACCGTCGCAGTGATGCTGGCGCGGTCGCCGCCATAGAGCCAAATCGCATCGTTCAGCTTCGGCGCGCCGACCTCGCGCCCGCCGTTGCCGGTCGGGCCATGGCATACCGCGCAATTCGCCTCGAACAGCACCGCGCCGCGCGCTGACGATGCGCTCCGCTTTTCCTGATGGCTGATCGTGCGGACAAAGCTCACCACGTC
Source organism: Sphingopyxis sp. GW821-FHT02C12 (assembly GCF_059421785.1). NCBI lineage: Bacteria > Pseudomonadati > Pseudomonadota > Alphaproteobacteria > Sphingomonadales > Sphingopyxidaceae > Sphingopyxis > Sphingopyxis sp. GW821-FHT02C12. Next base: position 2,971,851 of record NZ_JBWKVQ010000001.1, on the reverse strand, counting down.
GGCGATCTGCGTTGGCTCGAGGATGCCGTCGCGTCCGAAGGCGGGCATCTGGCTGGTCCGCGTCGCCTTGTGATCGGGATTCCTGATGCCATTGGTGATCGTATATTCGATCGTCGCAAGATCGCCGCCCCACAGCCAGTCGTCGTCGGTCAGGCTGGGATAGAGCTTCTTCACCCCCGCGCCGCCCGCGCCGTGGCATTGGACGCAATGGACACGAAAGGCGGCCGCCCCGCCCTGCACCGCCGCCTGCATCAGCTCGGGTTTTGCGGGCAGGTCGGCGATCGAGGTCGCGGCGATCGCGTTCATCACCGGGGCGCGGCGCGCCGCGTCGGCCTGCATCTCCTGTTGGAGCTGGCCACGACTGCTCCAGCCGAGCACACCCTCGGTCGCGCCATGGATCATCGGCCAGGCGGGATAGAGGATGACATAGACGATGCCCCAGACGATCGTCGCATAGAGCGACCATAGCCACCAGCGCGGCATCGGCGTGTCGAGTTCCTCGATGCCGTCCCATTCGTGACCCGACGTGTGCGTGCCGGTCACTTCGTCGATACGCTTATGATCGGCCATGCTCGTCGTCCTTGAAGATCATATTTGCCGCTTCGTCATGGTGACGGCGGGCGCCCTTGCGAAACGGCCAGGCGATGAAGAGAAGGAACATCGCCACCATGACGATCAGGCCCCAGCTGTCGGCGAAATGCCGCACCTCGTCATAACTCATCGCGCCGCTCCCGAAGCCGCGGCAGGCGCGTGCGCCTGTTCCTGCGGTGCCGCCTTTTCGACATCGACCAACGTGCCGAGCATCTGGAGATAGGCGATCAGCGCGTCCATTTCGGTCACCTGGGCGGGGTCGCCATCGAAATCGCGCACCTGCGCCTTCGGATAGCGTTTGACGAGGTCACCGGCCCCCGCGTCGGGATCGGCCTGCGCGCGGATGTCGTCGTTCGCCTTGGCAATATCCTGCTTCGTATAAGGAACGCCGACGCGGGTGAGCGCGGTCAGGTCGCGCTTCATGTCGCCCGGGGCGAGATCGCGCTCGGCGAGGAAGGCATAACCGGGCATGATCGATTCGGGGACGACGCTGCGCGGGTCGATCAGATGCGCCTTGTGCCATTCGTCCGAATAACGACCGCCGACGCGGGCAAGGTCCGGCCCGGTCCGCTTCGACCCCCACTGGAACGGATGGTCGTACATGCTCTCGGCCGCCAGACTGTAATGGCCATAGCGTTCGACCTCGTCGCGGAACGGGCGGATCATCTGGCTGTGACAGGTGTAACAGCCTTCACGCATATAGATGTTGCGCCCGGCAAGCTCGAGCGGGGTGTAAGGGCGCATCCCGTCGACCTTCTCGATCGTGTTGTCGATCCAGAACAGGGGCGCGATCTCGACGATGCCGCCGATCGCAACGGCGATCAGCGAAAAGAAGCCGAGCAGGCTGACGTTGCGTTCGAGCTTCTTGTGGCTGAAGCGTTTTTCGGCGGGTTGGATCGCCATTTGCCTTGGCTCCTTATTCGGCGGGAACGGGCGCCAGCGGACGGTCCGCGGCGGCGTTGTACGGCGTTTCGGTCATCGGTTTTTCCTCGCGGACCCTGCCCGCGAGCGTCGCCCAGACGTTGAAGACCATCAGCAGGAAGCCGGCGAGATACATCGCTCCGCCTGCGGCCCGGATCAGATACATCGGGTGCATCGCCGCGACGCTTTCGGCAAAGCTATAGACCAGATAGCCGTCGGCCCCATATTCGCGCCACATCAGCCCCTGCATGATCCCCGCCACCCACATCGAGGCGGCGTAGAAAACGATCCCCAGCGTCGCGAGCCAGAAATGCCAGTTGACCATGCGCAGCGAATAGAGGCGCGGGCGCCCCCACAGGCGCGGCACCAGATAATAGACCGCGGCAAAGGTGATCATGCCGTTCCAGCCGAGCGCCCCGGCGTGAACGTGCGCGATCGTCCATTCGGTATAGTGGCTCAAACTGTTGAACGCCTTCACCGACAGCATCGGCCCCTCGAACGTCGCCATGCCATAGAAGGCGAGCGCGACGACCATCATGCGGATGATCGGGTCGGTACGGATCTTGTCCCACGCGCCGTTCAGCGTCATCAGCCCGTTGATCATGCCGCCCCAACTCGGCATCCACAGGATGACCGAAAACACCATGCCCAACGTCTGCGCCCAGTCGGGCAGCGCCGTGTAATGAAGGTGGTGCGGCCCGGCCCATATATAGAGGAAGATCAGCGACCAGAAATGCAGGATCGACAGGCGATAGCTGTAGATCGGCCGTTCCGCCTGCTTGGGAACGAAATAGTACATCATCGCGAGGAAGGGCACGGTCAGGAAAAAGGCGACCGCATTATGCCCGTACCACCACTGCGTCAGCGCATCCTGCACCCCCGCAAAAGCCGAATAGCTTTTTGACCCGAAAATCGTCACCGGAATCGAAAGATTGTTGACGATGTGCAACATCGCGATGGTGACGATGAAGCTCAAATAGAACCAGTTGGCGACATAGATATGCGGCTCGCGGCGTTTGACGATCGTGCCGACGAAGACGATGAAATAGACGATCCAGACGATCGTCAGCCACAGGTCGACATACCATTCGGGCTCGGCATATTCGCGCGCCTCGGTGACGCCCATGACATAGCCGGTGGCGGCAAGAACCAGAAAGAGCTGGTAACCCCAGAAGACGAAGCGAGCGGCGCCGGGAAAGGCGAGCCGCGCGCGGCAGGTACGCTGCACGACATAAAAGCTCGTCGCGATCAAGGCATTGCCGCCAAAGGCGAAGACGACCGCCGAGGTGTGGAGCGGGCGCAGCCGCCCGAAGCTGGTATATTCGATCCCAAGATTGAGCGCCGGAAAGGCGAGCTGCAACGCGATATAGAGGCCGACCGCCAGCCCCGCGACGCCCCAGAAGATGGTAGCGATGACGCCCCAGCGCACCGGATCGTCGTCATAGGCGCCTTCGTCCGCGGGCATCTTCAGCAGCCCGCGCGCCATCCCCGCATAATCGGCGCGTGAGACGCGGAACCACAGCGCGATCATGCAGGTGATCGCGATGATGATCATATGAACCGCAAAGGGCGCGTCGACAGCCAGCGCCGCGAAGACCAGCGCCAGCAGCGCGAGCGCCAGCCAGCCGCCAGCCTTGAAAACCAGATCGTCCATCATCGCGAATCCCTGTTCGGCGCGGCTCCATCCCGCGCGTTCACGATCGTCCATGGCGGTGCGAGCGCCACCGAACATTGACCTGGATCAACGAAAAATGTTGCGGCGCATCAACGGGGCGATTTGCCCCAGAAAAACACCATGCGCGGGCGGTCAGCCCGCGAGGGTCTCCATCGCCGCACGGTCGATAATGACGATCTCGCGGCGCGACGGCAGGTCGAGCAGGCCCGCAGCGCGCATCCGGGTGAGCTGACGGCTCGTCGTCTCGATCGTCAGCCCCAATATGTCGGCGATCTGCTGGCGGCCGAACGGAAGCTCAAAACTGCTCCGCGCGCCGCCGCCGCACCCTTGCCCCGACAAGCGCTCGGACATTTCGAGCAGGAAGGACGCGACCTTCTCTTCGGCTGATTTGCGGCCGAGCAGCATCATCCAGTGCCGCGCGCGGTCCAGTTCGTCGAGCGTGCGGCGCAGCAGCTTGTGTTGCAAATCTGGGTGCGCACAGGCGAAATCGTCGAAACTCTTGCGATTGAAGATGCAAACCTCGGCATCGGTCATCGCGGTGGCGCTGTACGGGCTTTCCTTGCCGAACGGGCGGCCGATGAAATCGGACGGAAAAACGACGCCGACGATCTGTTCGCGGCCGTCAGCGGACGCGACGACCAGTTTCAGCACGCCGTCGAGGACATTGGCCACGACGGGTGCATCATCGCCCTCCCACAACAAGGTATGGCCCGCCTTCACGCGCTGGCGCCGACCCAGCTTGCTGAGCAGCGCCAGTTCGTCGGCGTCGAGGCTTGCACAAATTGCCCGGTTGCGGACGACGCAGGTGGTACAGTCGATCACCCCTCCCCCGTAGTCGACTGCGGCGGTCGTGGGAAGGGACGATGGGTTTGCCGCCATCGCCATGCGCGTCCGGCGCGAACCCGTGACGGGTGCGTCGATCATGCCAGATGGGCGCCGGAAACCGGCCGCACCGCCATCGGGACATAGGCGATCAGGAACAGCAGGAACGCCGCCGTCCACAGCGCGCCCGCGAGCGCGATGACCCGCAAATATTCGAACGGCAGCAACGGCGCGATCACGCGCAGCAGCGTGCCCGAATGGATCAGAACATAGATGAGGACGGTCGCGCGGTCGGCCACGAGCGGGCGACCGGTGTGCCCCCGCGTCGCGCGCGTCATCACCGCCAGCGTCATCGTCCCCATCGCCCCGGCGCCGAGCGCATGGACGGCGCTCGACACGGGCAGGAGCGGATACAGCATCGCGCTCCCCAGCAAGATCAGCCCGACCGGCAGCCAAGCGTAGGAAAGATGAAGGACAAAGACGATCGGGTCGCGCAACGCCTTCAACCCGGCCCAGCGCGTGAGGCGGACTGCCTGAAGCCCGCCCGCGACGATCAGCAATCCCGCCGCGACGGGGCTTGCCGGGCCGGCGACCCACGCCGCGAGCGCGAGCGCGGTCGTTCCCATCGCGATCATGTCGAAACGGTTCGGCATGGTCGGCAGGCCTTCAGTGGCGCCCTGCCGTACCAGCCAGTTGCGCGTGAAGGCGGGGATGATGCGCCCGCCGATGAGCGCGATCAACAGCAGGACCAGCGCAAAGCCCATGTGCATCCCGAGCATCGGATCGGCGAGCGCGCCCATCATCGCGGCGTGATCGAGCGCCGAGGCGGCGGCGAACAGAAAGAGGATGATCAGGATCGGCTTGTTGCGATTGCCCGAGGCGAAAATCTCGCGCGCCGCATAGGCGAGGAGGATAAGGAGATAGAGGCTGTCGAGCGCTGCGCCGATCAGCGGCGGCACCGTCGCCGAAAAGAGGATTGCCAGCCGCGCCGCCAGCCACAGGCCGACCACCGCGGCGATGCGCCACCCTGTCACCGTCGGGCGCCCCGTCCAGTTGGGTATGGCGGCGCTGACGAAGCCGCCGATGATCGCGCCCAGATAGCCGAACAGCATCTCGTGCTGATGCCAGGCGAGCGGCGCCATCGCGGTCGGGAGCGTCCAGCGGCCGCCGAACGCGCCAACCCACAGAATCACGACGAGCGCTGCCCACAACGCACCGCAGGCGAAGAGCAGGCGATAGCCGCCCTGAAGCCAGAGCGGCGCCCCGGCGCCCGAGCCGCCAGCCGCCTCCGTCACGTTCCCGCCTATGGTCATTCCGGCGCGATCGACAGACCAGCGCGCGCCACCACATGGTTCGCCTCGAAAGCCGAGGGGCAGGCAAGCGCCGCGGCGGCCGTCGCCGGATCGCCACCCGCGCTGGCCCGGCAATGGTGCGGCGCCATGCTCAGCCGTCTCGACGGAGAGAGCGCAGGAGAATGCGAAACCATTGGCCGACGGCTTTCGCGACGCCGACGCCGTCGCGGCCAGAGTGGCGCGTACGCCGCACGTCGAGCGGCCCCGATCCGATCACTTCGCCGCATTCCGGGCAGAACATCGTCTATCCTCCATGGGTTTGCCTCGCCTTCCCGCTCTCCGAGATAGCAGAGTAGCCGCCAATGAATTTGCGCTGGATCAAACTTCTCCGCATCCGGTTCGGTGACGCCCAGGGTCAGGACCCGTTGATTTACGTTAATGGCGGTGATTCAGGCTCGCTGCGAGGAGCCTGAATAGAGCCTATTTCTCGGCCATCGCTCTCGCCGCAACCGACATCGTCTGGCGCGTCTAATGTGTCCTGACCCTTGGCCAGCCATCTGCCTGACCCCACAGGATTGGGCCGGCTCAATCCGGGATTGCGCTCTTTGTCTCCAGAATCGTCCATAGGCCAGCCCGGTTGGCTCGGAGATCGGCGAGTGTGTAGCGGTCGAGGACTTGCATGAACGCCGCCAGCGCTTCGTGCAGCACCCCCGTCAGCCCGCACGCCGGAGCAATGATACAGTTCGCGCAATCGACCAGGTCAAAGCCATCCTCGGTATGGCGCACCACGTCCCCGATGTTGATCGCCTCGGGTGCGCGGGCGAGACGGATGCCCCCGAAACGCCCACGCACGCTTTCCAGATAACCGGCGTTCACCAGATCGTTGACGACCTTCATCAGATGATTCTGCGAAATGCCATAGCTTCGCGCGATATCGCCGATCGAAGACAGCCGGTCGTCGGGCTGACTACCCAGATAGAGCAGCACCCGGATCGCATAGTCGGAGTAGCGCGTCAGGCGCATCGCACATTCCTTTCACCGGCTCGTCGCCAATAATATGCATTTCTATTGCATGTTTCAATCGGTCGCCATACATGCGCAATTAATGCATGTTTAATCGAGTCGAGCCGCTTTTCCCATATCCACAGGAGATCCCATGTCACAGCCGCTCAGCGATCGCACCATCGCGCTTGTCAAAACCACCGTCCCGGCGCTCGAAGCGCATGGTCTCGACATCGTCCACGAAATGTACGCGCGCATGTTCGAAAACCCCGAGATCCGCGACCTGTTCAACCAGTCGCATCATGGGGATACGGGATCGCAGCCGCGCGCCCTGACCGGGGCTATCCTCGCCTATGCCGGCAACATCGACAATCTGGCGGCGCTCGCGCCCGCCGTCGAGCGCATCGCCCAGAAGCATGTCGGGCTTCAGATCCTGCCCGAGCATTATCCGCATGTCGGCGACGCGCTGCTCGGCGCGATCAAGGCCGTACTCGGCGACGCGGCAACCGACGAAATCCTGGCCGCCTGGGGGGAAGCCTATTGGTTCCTCGCCAACATCCTGATCGCGCGCGAGGCCCGGGTCTATGGCGAGCAGAAGGCGACGACCGGGGGCTGGAACGGCTGGCGCGATTTCCGTGTCGAGACGGTGACGCGCGAGAGCAGCGTGATCAAATCCTTCACCTTGCGCCCCGCCGATGGCGGCGCGGCCATGGCCTTCAGGCCGGGTCAGTATCTGACCTTCTGGTTCGAGATTCCCGGACATCCGCCGGTCAAGCGCAACTATTCGATCTCGGCCGCACCCAATGGGGAAACCTATCGCATCTCGGTGAAGCGCGAGCCGCAGGGGCTTGCATCGGGCTGGCTTCACGACAGCGTCGATGTCGGCACGATCCTGAAAGTCGCGGCGCCCGCCGGCGAGTTTTTCCTAGGCCAGTCGCCGCAGCGCCCCGTCGTCCTGCTGTCGGGCGGCGTCGGCCTGACGCCGATGGTGTCGATGCTGGAGGCTCTCGTCGAGGGCGGCGGCGATGTCCCCGTCCAGTATATTCATGGCACGCACGATCGCGACACCCACGCGATGCGCGATCATGTCCGCGCGCTGGCGGCGAAGGGGCGTACGGTTCGCGTCATCGACTTCCACCAGACGCCGCTGGCCGATGAGGTGACGGGCCGCGACTATGACCATGCAGGCCTGATCACCGAAGAATGGCTGGTCGCAAACACCCCGGTGGGCGAGGCGGACTATTATATCTGCGGCCCGCGCCCCTTCCTGCGCGCCGCGGTGGCCGGCCTGTCGCTCGCCGGTGTGCCGTCCGACCATATTCACTACGAGTTTTTCGGTCCGGCCGACGAACTGCTCGCCGCCTGAAGAGGAGCTGCCGAAAGATCTGAGGGCCGGCAAAGTCGCCAATTCTTCGAATGGCACGCGGACTCAAATGGCTATTCCGGTGGAGCAGTAGCGTGGGCGCGCCCGCGAAGGCCGGGATGACGGCCAGGTCAATCCCGGCAATAGCCCTCGCCGTCCTTGACGATCAGGCATTCCTTCTTGCCCGCCAGCCATTTCAGTCCGGTTTCGTCACCATTGCCGCGGCGCAGGCTCAATTCCTCGTTGCCGCGCTTGAACTTGATGCCATGCTCGCTGTCGTTGCCGTCATAGGTCCCCTTGGTGTCGAGGTCCGACTGCATCTCCAGCTTGTATTTGCCGGGTTCGCCGGGGGTGATGGTCACGAACATGCCCTCGACCCCCGTCCATTTTCCGGCCCAGCTCGCGAAGCGGTGCGGCGCGGTCGCGGGGTCGGCTTCGGGATCGGTCGCGTCGTCGGCGGGAACGGTTTCGTCCGGGACCACCGTGGTTTCGGTCGGCGCGGGCGCGGGGGCCTCGGCCTTTTCGCAGCCGGCCAGCAACACCATCGCGGTGGCTCCGAACAGGATCATGCTCTTCTGCATCATATATCTCCTTTGCCCTTACAACGCACCGGGGCCGATTAATATCCGGCCAAAATTTCCGCATATTTCTGCGGGTCGACATTGCCCCCCGACAGGGTGACCAGCGTCGCCTTGCCCGGCGACACCTTGCCCGCGAGTACCGCCGCAAGCGCCGCCGCGCCGCCGGGCTCGACGACGAGGTGCAATTTCTCGAACGCCATACGCATCGCATGACGCACTTCCTCGCGCGTCACCACGACGCCGCGGACCCCGCGCGCCTGCAACACCGCGAAATTGATCGGCCAGGTCTCGGGCGTCTGCAGCGCATCACATTCGGTCGGATAGGCTAGGTTCTCGACCGACAAGATCTCCCCCGCCGCCAGGCTGCGGGTGACATCGTCCCAACCCTCGGGCTCGACCGCGATCACCTCGGCCTCGGGACAGGCGAGCGCCAGCCCCGCCGACAAGCCGCCGCCACCGCAACAGGCGATCACCTTGTCGGGGCCATCGATCCCGCGCTCCGCCATCTGCGCGCGCGCCTCGATCCCCGCGGTCCCCTGCCCTTCGATGATCCACGGATCGCCATAGGCATGCACCAGCGTCCCGCCGCGTTCGTCGAGCAGCTTCGTCGCCACCGCGTCGCGCGATTCCGTGACGCGGTCATAGAGCACCACCTCTGCCCCCAGCGCGCGCGTCGCCGCCAGCTTCATCGCGGGCGCGTTGCTCGGCATCACGATCGTCGCCTTGATCCCCAGCCGTTTGGCCGCCCAGGCAACGCCCTGCGCATGATTGCCGCTCGACACGCCGACGACGCCCGCGCTGGCCTGCTCAGGGGTCAGGTCGGACAGCCGGTGCCAGGCGCCGCGAATCTTGAAGGCGCCGACGGGTTGCAGGCATTCGGCCTTGCACCAGATCGTGACGCCGTCGACCTCGAGCGGCAGCAACGGCGTTCGCGGCAGCAATGCAGCGACTTTCGCCGCGGCGCGTTCGACCCCAGCGAGGCTTGGCGCGCGCGCCGGATCGAGCAGGGGTTCGGGGCTTTGCTGTGTCATCGCTTCGTCCTATAGGGCCGGTCATACAAGACAAGCCGCATAGACAGGCGCAGGAGATTTTCATGAGCAAGGTTTTGGTGATCGGCGCAGGCGGCGTCGGTTCGGTCGCGGTGCACAAGATGGCGATGAACCCCGACATCTTTCCGCACATCACGCTGGCGAGCCGCCGCAAGTTCAAATGCGACGCGATCGCCGAATCGGTGAAGGCGCGTACCGGCGTCACCATCGACACCGCCGAGGTTGACGCCGACCATATCGACGCGACCGCGGCGCTGATCCGCCAGGTCGGCGCGACGCATGTCGTCAATCTCGCGCTTCCCTACCAGGATCTCACCATCATGGAGGCGTGCCTGTCGACCGGCGCCCATTATATGGACACCGCGAACTACGAACCGCGCGACGAGGCGAAGTTCGAATATCACTGGCAATGGGCGTATCAGGACCGCTTCAAGGACGCGGGGCTGATGGCGCTGCTCGGCTCGGGCTTCGACCCCGGCGTGACGAGCGTCTTCACCACCTGGCTCAAGAAGCATCATTTCGACCGCATCGACACGCTCGACATCCTCGACTGCAACGGCGGCGACCATGGCCAGCATTTCGCGACCAACTTCAATCCCGAGATCAACATCCGCGAAGTGACCGCGGTCGCGCGCCACTGGGAAAATGGCGACTGGGTCGAAACCCCGCCGATGTCGGTGAAGCAGACATTCGACTTCGAAGCGGTGGGCGAAAAGACGATGTACCTCATGTACCATGAGGAGATCGAAAGCCTGAAAACGCACCTGCCCGAAATCCAGCGCATCCGTTTCTGGATGACCTTTGGCGAGGCCTATATCACCCACCTCAACGTGCTGCAGAATGTCGGCATGACCCGCATCGACCCGGTGATCTACGAAGGCCGCGAGATCGTCCCGCTGCAGTTCCTGAAAGCCGTGCTCCCCGAACCGTCGAGCCTCGGCGAGACCACCAAGGGCAAGACCAACATCGGCGTGATCGCCACCGGCCTCGGCCAGGACGGCAAGGAAAAGACGCTCTATCTCTACAATATCTGCGACCATGAGGACGCTTATGCCGAGACCGGCAATCAGGCGGTGAGCTATACCACCGGCGTGCCCGCGATGATCGGCGCCGCGATGATGGTGACCGGCGCCTGGGAAGGCACCGGGGTGTTCAACATGGAGCAGTTCGATCCCGATCCCTTCATGGACATGCTGAACAATCAGGGCCTGCCCTGGCAGGTCAAGGAATTGGATGCGCCGCTGGATTTCTGATCGCCGCGATCCCAACCCACTTTTGTCATTCCCGCGAAAGCGGGAACCCAGTAGCGACGGCAGAACTGGGTCCCCGCTTTCGCGGGGGTGACGAAGGGCTGTTTTCGATGAAAATTCTTACTGCAGCGTTTGCCCTGCTCGCCGCCCTCGCGCCCCCCGCCGCAGCGCAACCCGACGACGCTTACGCCCCCGCCCGCGCGATCGTCGCCGATATCGGCAAGATCGTCACCCCGAACGGCGTGCAGGAAACCTTCGAGTTCACCCTCGGGGGCGCGCGGCAGGTCGTCAATGTGCGCGGCGCCGACCGCGACAACCCGATCCTGATCTTCGTTCACGGCGGCCCCGGCGCGGTCGAAATGCCTTTTGCCTGGGCGTTCCAGCGTCCGTGGGAGGATGTCTTCACCGTCGTCCAGTATGACCAGCGCGGCGCCGGGCGCTCCTATCCGCTCAACGACCCCGCGACGCTCGCGCCAACGATGACGGTCGAGCGCTACCGCGACGACGCCATCGAACTGATCGAGCTGCTGAAAAAGCGTTACTCCAAGCGCAAGGTCGTGCTGCTCGGCCACAGCTGGGGCTCGATCGTCGGCCTGTCGGTTGCGGTGAAGCGCCCCGACCTGCTCTACGCCTATGTCGGGGTCGGCCAGGGCATCGATTTTCGCGAAGGCGAAAAAGCCGGCATGGCATGGACCCGCGCCAAGGCGGTCGCGGCCGGAAACGCCGAGGCCGTCGCCGCGATCGACGCGCTCGCGCCTTATCCGGCGGGCGACTTCACCATCGCCAAAGCCGACGGCTGGCGCAAATATGCGATTCCCTATGGCTCGCTGATCTATAACAAGCCCGACTTGACCCGGTATTTCCAGACCCCGCGCCTCTCGCCCGAATATAGCGAGGCCGATCGCCAAGCCTGGGGCAAGGGTAGCGAATTTTCGGTGACGACACTCTGGCCGCGCCTCGCCGACGTCAGCTTCCGGCCGGTGAGGAAGATGGACGTGCCGATCGTCTTCCTGCTCGGCCGCCACGACTATACCGTCCCCTCGCCGGTCGCCGCCGACTGGTTCGCCAAGGTCAAGGCGCCCTCGAAGACGCTCGTCTGGCTCGAACATTCGGCGCATATGCCGATGGTCGAGGAGCCGGGGCATTTCTTCGCCGCGCTGCTCCGCGATGTGCTGCCGCTGACGAAGGATAAGAGATGACGCCCTATATCCTGCCGATCTTCCTGCTCGTCATCTCGAACATCTTCATGACCTTTGCCTGGTACGGCCACCTCGGTGACGTCTCGCGCCCGATGTGGCTCGCGATCCTGCTCGCCTGGGGCATCGCCTTTTTCGAATATTGCGTCGCGGTACCAGCGAACCGCATCGGCCACAGCGTCTATTCGACCGCCGAATTGAAAACGATGCAGGAGGTGATCACGCTGATCGTCTTCGCGGGTTTCGCGGTCTTCTGGCTCGGCGAGAAACTGACCGTCAATCACCTCATCGGCTTCCTGCTGATCATGGGCGGCGCCTTTTTCATCTTCAAGGGACCGATTGCCGCATGACGAACATCCGCGTCACGACCGGCGACATCACCAAGGTGGCGACCGATGCGATCGTCAATGCGGCGAACAGCTCGCTGCTCGGCGGCGGCGGGGTCGACGGCGCGATCCACCGCGCGGCCGGACCCGACCTGCTGCACGAATGCCGCCTGCTCGGCGGCTGCAAGACCGGGCAAGCGAAGATCACGAAGGGCTACAGGCTCCCCGCGCGCCATATCGTCCACACCGTCGGCCCCGTCTGGCGCGGCGGCGACCATGGCGAGCCCGGGCTGCTCGCCGATTGCTATCGCCACTCGCTCGCTCTTGCGCTTGCGCATGACTTGAAAACTATCGCTTTCCCCGCCATTTCTACCGGCATCTATGGATATCCGGTCGAAGCGGCCGCCGAAGTGGCGATCGCTACCATCCGGCAGTGGCTCGCGGACCATCCGGAAGCGATCAACGAAATCCAGCTCGTCTGTTTCAACGACGCGGCGCAAAGGGCCTTTGCGACGGCGCTCGACCAATCGGGAAGTGAATGATGGAAACCAGAGCCGGCGATCCCGGGGCCTTTGCCCATTTCGACCTCCACCGCGTCCCCTCGCCCGCCTTCGTCGTCGATGCGGCGAAGATCCGCGCGAACCTCGGCGTGCTGCGCCATATCGGCGACGCGTCGGGTGCGCGCGTGCTCGCGGCTTTGAAGGCCTTTTCGATGTGGTCGCTGGGGTCGACGGTCACCGATTATCTCGACGGCGTCTGCGCCTCGGGGCTCTACGAGGCGCGGCTGGGGCGCGAGGAATATGGCGGTGAAGTCGCGACCTATTGCGCCGCCTACAAGGCCGAGGATCTGCCCGAAATCTGCCGCCTGTCGGACCATCTGATCTTCAACTCGCCCGGCCAGCACGCCCGTTTCCGCCCCTTGCTCGAAGCCGCGCGCATGGCGGGCGAGCGTTTTGACGTCGGCCTGCGCATCAACCCGCTGCACAGCGAGGGCGAGGTCGCGAAATATGACCCCGCCGCGCCGTGCAGCCGGCTCGGCTTCCCGATCGACCAGCTCCACCCCGAGCATATGGACGGCATCGACGGCATCCATATGCACGTGTTGTGCGAACAGGATTTCCCGCCGCTCGCGCGCACCTGGGCCGCAGTCGAGCCCGCGCTCGCGCCCTTTTTCGGCCAGCTCAAATGGATCAACTTCGGCGGCGGCCATCATGTCACCCGCGCCGACTATCAGGTCGACGACCTGATCGCCTTCCTTAAGGGCGTGCACGAGGCCACCGGCTGCGACGTGATGATCGAGCCCGGCGAGGCGGTCGCGCTCGACGCCGGGATCCTGATCGGCGAGGTGCTCGACCTGTTCGACAATGGCATGAACATCGGGATCACCGACATCAGCGCGACCTGCCACATGCCCGACGTCATCGAGGCGCCGTACCGCCCCGCGATGTTGGGCGAGGGAACAGACGGCGCGCCGACCCGGCTCGGCGGCCCTTCGTGCCTAGCGGGCGACGTGATCGGCGACTATCGCCTGCCCGGCGGCGCGGCGGTCGGCCAGCGCTTCGCCTTTCTCGACCAGGCGCATTATTCGATGGTCAAGACGAACACGTTCAACGGCGTCCCGCTGCCGTCGATCTGGCTGTGGGACAGCGAGAGCGACGAGCTGACGCTGATCCGCGAATTCGATTATGCGGATTTCAAGACGCGGCTGAGCTGACGCCTCTTAGAGGATGAAGTCGCTGGCGCCGAGCGGTGCCGTTCCCAACATGGAGACATCGATCATGAAATCGGCGACGCCATCGCCATTGATGTCGCCGCTTACGTGATAGGTCGTTCCCGACCGCGCGCCTTCGTCCCAGGTCCCCATAAATTCGTAGCGGAGCTCGCCCGCGACGCCGCTGAACGCGTTCGTGCCGATGAAGCTGAACGCACTGTCGCCGCCGCCGGTGACCGCGTCGATCAGGCTGAGGTCGATGACGTCGCCATCGGGCGTCGAGAAATAGACACGGTCGATCTGCGTCGTGCTCACGCCCGACGGAATGAAGACATAGCGGTCGGCGCCCGCGCCGCCATCGAGCAGGTCGAGTCCGGGGCCGCCATTGAGCACATCGTTTCCTTCGTTCCCGAGCAGCGCGTCGTTGCCGCCGCCGCCATTCAGCGTGTCGTTGCCCTCGCCACCGGCGAGCAGGTCGTTGCCCGCGCCGCCGATCAGCGAATTGTTCCGGCCATTGCCCTGGATGTTGTTGTCGGCGTTGTTTCCGATGCCCGTCACCGCCAGCCCCGCGCCGCCCCTGAGGTCCAGATCCTCGAGATTGGCGGCGAGCGTGTAGTCGATCGACGAGACGACCCGATCGGTGCCGCCGCCCGCCCCTTCGACGATGACATCAAGCGGGTTGTCGACGACATAGACATCGTCGCCGATGCCGCCGGTCATCGTGTCGGCCCCCGCGCCGCCATCGAGCAGGTCGTTGCCCTCATTGCCGTTCAGCACATCGTCGTCGCCAAAACCGTAGAGCTCGTCATCGCCGCCCGCGCCCGTCAGATCGTCGTCGAACGCGCTGCCGTTCAGGATGTCGTCGCCGGGACCGCCGACGCGCGTCACCCCGCCCAGCGGGATGTTGATGAAATTGGCCTCGCCAAAGTCCGAAACGCGCAGATGGTCGGAGGCGATCAGGCTCTGCGGCTTGAACTGGATCAGCGTCGTATAGCCCCCGGGACCCGCCCCATCGAAATCGGCCTGCAGCAGGACGGTCCCCTGCGTCGATTCGACGAGCCGGAAATGCCCGGTCAGGAACGGGTTGGCCCCGTCCCAGTTGGTGAGCGACGACAGCAGCGGCGACAGGTCGACGACGTCCAGCCCGGTCAGCGACGATTGCCGCGCCACCGTGCCGAAGTCCGAAACGACCAGCCCCGCCTGACCCGCCACGCCCGGCGTCGTATCCATGAAGATGATCTTATCCTGTTCGGGCCCCGCGCCGAGGTCGAGATCGACGCGCCCGCCGCCGCTGTCGCGCAGGATGAAGGTGTCCGCGCCGCCCTCGAGCCTGATCGTCGCGATGTCGTTATGCGCGTTGCGATAATCGACGAGGTCGTTGCCGATCACCGTCGGACTGGGGTCGGCGAAGATGGTAATGCGTTCCGAAAGCGTCGACGGGGTCGCGCGATCGATGAAGAAACTGTCGTTGCCCGCGCCGCCGTCGAACCGGTCGACGCCGCCGCCGCTGCCGGGCGACGCCGGGGAGTCGATATCATAGATTCTGTCGTCGCCGTCGCCGCCCTGAACCGTGTCGGCGCCGCCGCCGGCATAGATGATGTCGTTGCCGTCGCGGCCGATGAGCGTATCGCTGCCGCCATTGCCGTAGAGCATGTCGTTGCCGCCCCCGCCGTCAATCACGTCATTGCCGCGGCCGCCCTTGACCACATCGTCGCCTTCGCCGGCATTGATCCGGTCATTGCCATCATAACCCTCGATCACGTCCGCATCGGGGGTGCCCGAAAGGATATCGTCGCCCGGACCGCCAGGAATGAACGCCATGATGCTCTCCTCACCGACTCTTATGGATAACAGGAGGTTATCGGACGATCCACGCGTGTTCCATCACAAAATCAGGAGGCAATCTCCGCCAGCGCCTGGTGGATGTCGCTGACCACCACCGATCCTTCGCCCACCGAGGAGGCGACGCGCTTCACCGATCCCTTGCGCACATCGCCGATCGCATAGATGCGCGGCCAGCTCGTCTCGTAGCGGCTCGGCATGCGGTCGAGCGCCCAGCCGGCCTTGACCAGTTCGATCGGCGCGATGTCGGTGCCGGTCTTCACGAAACCGCGATCGTCGCACACCATTTCCTTGGGCAGCCAGTTGGTGTTCGGGGTCGCCCCGAGGAACAGGAACAGGAAGCCGCAATCGCAATGATCCTCGGCGCCCGTCTCGCGGCAGCGATAGGTCAGGCCGCCCAGGCGATCCTCGCCGTGCAACGCCACGACATCGGTCGACCCGATGATTTCGATGTTCGGATGTTCCTCGAGCCGTTTGACCAGATATTCGGACATCGTCTCGCGCAGGCTCTTGCGGCGGAAAATGACGTAAACCTTCTTCGCGACGCTCGCGAGATAGATCGCCCCCTGCCCCGCCGAATTGCCCGACCCGACGACGGTGACCTCGGCATTGCCGCACAGCTGCGCCTCCATCGGGGTCGCGCCATAATAGATGCCGCGGCCTTCATAGGCCTCGATGCCCTCGATCGGTAGGCGCTGATACTGCGCCCCGCTCGCGACCACCACCGCGCGGCTGCGCAGCTTGCGGCCATCGGCGAGGTGCAGGCAATAGGCGTCGCCATCGCGCCCGATCTCGGCCGCGCGCACTGGCGACACCAGCCGCGCGCCGAATTTCTGCGCCTGCACCGTCGCCCGCCGCGCCAATTCGTTGCCCGAAATGCCGGTCGGAAAGCCCAGATAATTCTCGATCTTCGACGAGGTGCCGGCCTGTCCGCCGGGCGCGAGCGAATCGAGCGCGATCACCGTCAGCCCTTCGGACGCGGCATAGACCGCCGCCGCCAGCCCGCCCGGCCCGCTGCCCACGACCAGCACGTCGGCGGTCGCGCCGTCGGGCAGCAGGTCGAGCCCGAGCGCCACCGCAAGGCTCTCGGGGGTCGGCTGCACAAGCGGCTCGGTCGCCCCCAGGATCACCAGCGGCAATTGTTCGTCGGTCAGTCCGCGCTCGGCCATCAGATGGCCCGCGACCGGCCCGTCGGCCGGGTCGAACCAGCGATGCGCAACGCCATGTTTCATCAACAGGTCGCGCAGCGCATAGACGCCGCGGTCCATCGCCGCGCCGATCACGATGATCGCGGCGAAGCCGCGGCTGTTGCCGAACTCGCGCCGCGCCGCGAAGACGCGTACGAAGACGTCGGAGAAATGGCTGTTGCCCGCGATCAGCCGCTGGAAATCGGCGTGCGCGATCCGCAGAATATCGCCGTCGGCGCCCATTTCGATCCGCGACGAATGGCGTTGTCCGGTCAGCACCGACAGGTCGCCCGCAAACTGCCCGCGCTCCATCCAGCCGACGCGCTTGGGGCCCTCGTCGGTCGTCGCGAAGATGTCGGTGTGTCCCGACAGGGTGAGGATACAGTCGGGCGCCATCGTCCCCTCGGCGAGGATCAGATCGCCCGCTTTGTGCGATTCGACCGTGCCGAACGCGAGCAGTTCGTCGATCTCGGCATCGGGAAAGGTGTGATTGACGTCGGCGGGTGCGGTCATGCGGCGCGGTCCTTCGGCGGGAGAAGATGCCCGCGATAGCCGGAAACCGCCCCTTTGTCCCCCGGTTACCGTGCGTCAGGCCCGCTTTGGCGCGACTGTTACCGCTGCGTTACAAAATTGCGCGATAGGGTCTTTACAGGGGGGACCCCCCTGCATATATCGCCCTCCGCTGCCCCAGGGGGACTTCCAATAACCGCAAGGCAGCCTCGGATGTTTAACGTATTTTTTGGGGGTCCCTTGAGTTGCACCAGCATCATAGCGCCCACGGGCTGATTCAGGCACTTTCGCCGGTCGAACCTGTCACGCTTGTCCGCCCGCACGCTGCGGCGCGCGCAGCGCGTTTCTTCATCGAGCGATTTCCCGGCACGACCATGTATGCGGTCAAGGCGAATCCGTCGCCCGACCTGCTGCGCGTGCTGTGGGATTCGGGTGTCACGCATTATGACGTCGCTTCGATCGCCGAGGTCCGCCTCGTCGCGCGCACCCTGCCCAAGGCGACGCTCTGCTTCATGCATCCGGTGAAGGCCGAGGAAGCGATTTCCGAAGCCTATTGGAAGCATGGCGTGCGTACCTTCTCGCTCGACACGATGGACGAACTCGAAAAGATCGTCCGCGCGACCGAGGGCGCTCAGGATCTCAACCTGCTGGTCCGTCTCCGGGTTTCGTCCGACCATTCGAAGCTCAGCCTCGCCGCCAAGTTCGGTGCCGAGCCCGAGGATGTCGCCGAACTGCTGATGGCGACCCGCCAGGCCAGCGACGCGCTCGGCATCTGCTTCCACGTCGGCAGCCAGGCGATGACCCCGCATGCCTATGCGCAGGCGATGGAGCGCGTTCGCGCCGCGATCGTTTCGGCGTCGGTGACGGTCGACATCATCGATGTCGGCGGCGGCTTCCCCTCGTCCTACCCGGGCATGGAACCCCCGCCGCTCGGCGCCTATTTCGAAACGATCCACCGGACGTTCGAAAGCCTGCCGATCAGCTATTCGGCCGAACTGTGGTGCGAACCCGGCCGCGCGCTCGCCGCCGAGTACAGCAGCCTGATCGTACGCGTCGAAAAGCGCCGCGGCGACGAGCTGTACATCAACGACGGCGCCTATGGCGCGCTTTTCGACGCCGCGCATGTCGGCTGGCGCTTCCCGGTCACGCTGCTGCGCGAGCCCGAGAGCGACGCCGAAATGACGGCGTTCAGCTTCTACGGCCCGACCTGCGACGACCTCGACCATATGGCGGGTCCGTTTTTCCTGCCGGCGGACATCAAGGCGGGCGATTTCATCGAGATCGGCATGCTCGGCGCCTATGGCTGCGCGATGCGGACCAAGTTCAACGGCTTTGGCGCCGACGAGACCCATGTGGTGAGCGATGAGCCGATGGCCAGCCTCTACACCGGCGAAGCCGAGCCGGAGCGCCGAACCGCGACGGTAACCAAGCTGTTCTGAACCGGACGGCGAACGAAAAAGGAAGGGCCGGCGCTGCGAAGCGACCGGCCCTTTTTTTCAGTCGTGGCGCCGCCATTCGCCGGGCTTCAGATCGCCCAGCGTCCAGTCGCCGATGCGCCAGCGCACCAGCCGCAGGGTCGGGTACCTGACGGCGGCGGTCATCCGCCGCACCTGCCGGTTGCGCCCCTCGGATATCGTCAGGCTGATCCAAGTGTCGGGAATGCTCTTGCGCACCCGGATCGGCGGATCGCGCGGCCATAGGCCGGGGTCGGCGATCGCCTCGGCCTCGGCCGGACGGGTCAGCCCGTCCTTGAGCATCACGCCCCGCCGCAACGCCACCAGCGCCTCCTCGCTCACTTCACCCTCGACCTGCGCCCAATAGGTCTTGGGCATCTTGTATTTCGGGTCGGCGATCCGCGCCTGCAGCCGCCCGTCGTCGGTGAGCAGCATCAGCCCCTCGCTGTCGAGGTCGAGCCGCCCCGCCGGATAGACGTCGGGGACGTCGATGAAGTCCGACAGCGTTTGCCGCGTCGATCCCGCCGTGCTGCGATCGGTAAACTGGCTGAGCACGTCATAAGGCTTGTTGAACAGGATTAGCGTCACGGCATCAGGCTCGCATGAGACTTTGGGCCACGGCCTCGGCGACCTTGATGCCGTCGACCGCCGCCGAGAGGATGCCCCCTGCATAGCCCGCCCCCTCGCCCGCCGGAAACAGCCCGGCGGTGTTCAGGCTCTGAAAATCGTCGCCGCGGGTGAAGCGCACCGGCGACGAGGTGCGCGTCTCGACCCCGGTCATCACGACGTCGGGGTGGTCGTATCCCGCGATCTGACGCCCGAAGACCGGGATCGCCTCGCGCATCGCCTCGACCGCGAAATCGGGCAGGCACGCCGCAAGGTCGGTCGGGGTCACGCCGGGACGATAGGAGGGGATGACGCTGCCTAGTTCCGTCGACGCGCGCCCCTTCAGGAAATCGCCGACGCGCTGCGCCGGCGCCCGATAGTTCGACCCGCCGGCAACAAAGGCGAGCGATTCCCAATGCCGCTGGAAGGCGATGCCCGCGAGCGGATCGCCGGGATAGTCGCGCGCCGGGTCGATCGCGACGACGAAGCCCGAATTGGCGTTGCGTTCGTTGCGCGAATATTGGCTCATGCCGTTGGTGGCGACACGCCCCTCCTCCGACGTCGCGGCGACCACGGTTCCGCCGGGGCACATGCAAAAGCTGTAGACGGTGCGGCCGTTCTTGCAGTGGTGCGAGATATGATATTCGGCCGCGCCCAATATCGGGTTGCCCGCATCGGCGCCGAAGCGCGACTTGTCGATCCACGATTGCGGATGCTCGATGCGGACGCCGATAGAAAAGGGCTTGGCCTCGACATGCACGCCCGCCGCCAGCAGCATCGCGAACGTATCGCGCGCGCTGTGCCCCACCGCCATGACGACGCGGTCGGCCTCGATATAATCGCCGCCGTTCAGATGCACGCCCTGCACCCGGCGTGTGCCGGCACCGTCGGTCGCAATGTCGATCCCGTCGACCTTGTGCTGCCAGCGATATTCGCCGCCCAGCCCCTCGATCGTCTCGCGCAGGCTTTCGACCATCGTCACCAGCCGGAAGGTGCCGATATGCGGATGCGCCTCGGTCAATATCTCGGGCGGCGCGCCCGCCTTGACGAATTCGGTCAGCACCTTGCGGTCGAGGTGGCGCGGGTCCTTGATCCGGCTATAGAGCTTGCCGTCGGAAAAGGTCCCCGCCCCGCCCTCGCCGAACTGGACGTTCGATTCGGGGTGGAGCACCGAACGCCGCCACAGGTCCCAAGTGTCCTTGGTCCGCTCGCGCACCACCTTGCCGCGGTCGAGGATGATCGGCCGGAAACCCATCTGCGCGAGGATCAGCCCGACGAACAGCCCGCACGGCCCCGCCCCAACGACGACCGGGCGCTTGGTGCCCGCAGGCGGCGCGTTGGTGACGAATTTATAGGCGGTGTTCGGCGTCGGCTGGACATTGCGGTCCTTTCGGAAGCGCGCGAGCACCGTGCGCTCGTCCTTCACATTGACGTCGATCGAATAAATCAGTTTGATGGCAGCCTTGTCGCGCGCATCGTTCGCCCGCCGCGCGACGACATATTTCACCAGTTCGCGCGGCCCGATCCGCAGCCGCTTGCAGATCGCGGCGGGCAGGTCCTCGGGCGCATGGTGCAGCGGCAGCGTCAATTCGGTCAGGCGAAGCATCGCCGCCCTCTAGCCCGCATCGGCGGGCGCGCCAATCGCCCTGTCCTAAAAGTCCAGCCCGAGCGCGACAAAGGCATGAAAGCCCACGGCGGCGGCGCCGTCGACAGTCGGCCATTTCCCGGCGGCTAGGCCCGACCGCCGATCGCGCCTATAAGCAGGCGCTCAAATTCCACGACATAAGTGGGAGTCATATGCCGCAGCCCGAACCGAACCCGCCTGCCCAACTGCTGACCGACCGGCGCGTCGCGCTCCCGGTCGCCACCCTCGCGCTTCAAGCGGTTGCCGCCATCTACTTCGTCGTCGACGGCATCGACGACCTGTTCACCGAGGTGCGCCAGGGCATCACCGCGGAGATCGTCATGGAATGCATCGTCGCCTTCGCCCTGCTCGGCGGAGTCGTGATGGGGTCGCGCTACATCCGCCGGATCACCGCCGAACTGCGTCGACAGGACCGGGCACTCGCCGATGCACGCGGCGCGCTCGCCGACCATATCGCGCTGCGCTTCGACGAATGGGGACTGACCCCGGGCGAAGGCGAAGTCGCGCTGTTCGCGCTCAAGGGCTGCGACGTCGCCGCGATCGCCCGGCTGCGCGGCGCGGCGACCGGCACGGTGCGCTCGCAGCTCAGCCAGATTTACGCCAAGGCCGGGGTCAGCAGCCAGGCCATGCTGGTTTCGCTGTTCATCGAGGATTTGCTCGACGCACCGCGCCCCGCATAAACTTGGCCCGCGTGCCAATCGCCTCTTCCGTTTCACTTCGCAATCATTCTATCGTCGCCCAAAGAAACGGGCGGAGGAGAGACGCGGCGTGATTACCGGAACTGTTGCATGACCATGCTCGAAGGCATCCGCATCATCGACCTGACGACGGTCATCTTCGGCCCCTATGCGACCCAGATGCTCGCCGACCTGGGCGCCGAGGTAATCAAGGTCGAGGCGCCGGGGCTGGGCGATATCTCGCGCTACCTCGGCAACGGCATTCCCGACCCGACGATGGGGTCGGTCCACCTGACGGTCAATCGCGGCAAAAGGTCGATCGCGCTCGACCTCAAGAAGGCCGAGGACGCCGCGGTGCTGCGCGACCTGATCGCGACCGCCGACGTGTTCTTCCACAATGTCCGCGGCAAGGCGATCGCGCGGCTCGGCTTCGATTATGACGGCTGCAAGGCGATCAAGCCCGACATCATCTATGTCCATGGCACCGGCTTCGGACAGGACGGTCCTTACGCCGATCTCCAGGCCTATGACGATGTCATTCAGGCCGCGACGGGCACCACCAGCCTTTTACCGCGCGTCGACGGCAACCCGCGTCCGCGCTATTTGCCTTCGCTGATCGCCGACAAGGTCGCGGGCCAATATGGCGCGCAGGCAATCCTCGCGGCGCTGATCCACAAATTGCGCACCGGCGAGGGCCAGGCGGTCGAGGTTGCGATGTTCGAATGTTTCACCAGCTTCATGATGGTCGAGCATCTGCGCGACGACACGCTCGATCCGCCGATCGGCCCGGCGGGGTACCCGCGCCAGCTCGACCGGACGCGCCAGCCCTTCCCGACCAAGGACGGTTATGTGGCGATCGTCCCCTACACCCCCGATTCGACCGCGCGCCTGCTCGCGCTGTTCGGCAGCGCGCCGTTGCTCGGCACCCCGGCGTTCGAGGCGGCGAAGGCGAAGGGAGAGCATATGCAGCTCGTCTACACCGAGATCGCGCACCAGACCCCGGCGAAAACGACCGACGAATGGCTCGCGCTGTTCGCCGAGAATGATATTCCCGCGATGGCGGTGCGCGACCTGCAGGACATTCGAGAGGACCCCCACCTCGCCGCGACGGGCTTTTTTCGCCACCGGACCCATCCCGATGTCGGCGGCTTCTACGAGATGCAGCCGCCGGTGAAATATGGTGCCGCGCCGTCGCGCGATATCGGCTTCGCTCCCCGGATCGACGGCGATGGCACCGCGATCCGGGCCGAGGTGGCGGCGCCGCAAAACCAATAAGCATCGTCATTGCGAGGAGCCGGAGGCGACGCGGCAATCCAGAGCACGCGTAAACCGCTCTGGATTGCTTCGCTTCGCTCGCAATGACGAGTAAGTCTTGCATTGTGGCGGACCAGCCCTAGCATCGTCGCCAAACAAAAGGGGGAAGCAGATGACGCCGAATATTCTCGCGCCGGGCGCGGTGCTGATCCTGTGGACGCTGATCATGCTGGTGTGGGTCGCGGTATCGCGATTCCGCGCGCTGGCGAAGTCGGGGATCGACCTGAAGGCGGCCCCTCCCGGCGGCCGCGGCGGCGACCTCGAAGGCATATTGCCGCCGCTCGCCAACTGGAAATCGCATAATTATACGCACCTGCTCGAACAGCCGACGCTTTTCTATGCGGTCATCCTGATCCTGCACGCGGTCGGCGGTTATCCCGCCTATGTTGTGTGGATCGCCTGGACCTATGTCGCGCTACGCGTCATCCACAGTTTCTGGCAGGCGACGGTGAACCGCATTCCGGTGCGCTTTGCCATTTTTGCCGCGTCGACGTTGTGCCTGCTGGCGCTCGCCTTGCTGGCGGTGATCGCAACTTTGGGTTGAGGGGGAGAGAAGAATATGGAAACCAACGCGATATTGGGGCCGGTCGCGACGCTCGCACTATGGTCGATGGTGATGTGGGTGTGGATGTACGCGACGCGCATCCCCGCGATGAGCCGCGCCAAGATCGACGCCGCGAAGCTGGTCGGCGGCACCGGTAAGAGCCTCGACGAGGTGTTGCCGCCCGAAGTCCAGTGGAAGGCGCACAACTATAACCATCTGATGGAACAGCCGACGGTGTTCTACGCGGTCGCGCTGGCGCTCGCGATCGGCGGTCTGGGCGGCGGCCTCAACACCCAGATCGCCTGGGCCTATGTCGGTCTGCGCATCCTGCACAGCATCATCCAGGCGACGGTCAACCGCGTGATGTGGCGCTTCGGCATCTTCGCGCTGGCGAGCCTCGCGCTGCTCGCGCTGTGCGTGCATGCGTTCATGGGCTTCGTGCTGCATTGATCTGGGACGTCGCCCTCGCGAAGGCGGGGGCGACGGCTATTTCGAAAACCGTCCCGCCAGTTCGACATGCGTCGACCAGCGGAACTGCCCGACCGGCTGTACCCAGTCGAGGCGATAGCCGCCCGCGACCAATATCTTCGCATCGCGCGCAAAGCTCGCAGGGTTGCAGCTGACATAGGCGATCGCCGGCACGTCCGATGCCGCCAGTTCCTTCGCCTGCTCCTCGGCGCCGGCGCGCGGCGGGTCGAGAATCACCGCGCCGAAACGGTTGAGTTCGGCCGGCACCAGTGGCCGCCGGAACAGATCGCGATGCTCGCTCGCGACCAGCGCCCGCGCCCGGTTCGCCGCCCCCGTCAGCGCCGCGACCGCATCGCGCGCGCCCTCGGCGGCATAGACTTTCCGCCCCGCCTGCACCGACAGCGCGAAGGTCCCGACCCCCGCAAACAGGTCGGCGACCGCCGGTGCATCGCCGATCGCCCTCGTCACGGCCTCGATCAGCGCCTCCTGCCCGACCGCCGTCGGCTGCAGAAACGCGAAGGGCGGAACCTCGACCGCGATGCCGCCGAAGCGCACGGTCGGCGGATCGGGCTGCCACAGCGTCTCATACCCGTCGCCCTGGTCGATGACGAAGCGCGCCAGCCTGTTCGCCCCTGCGAAATCCTGCAGCGCCATCGCCGCGTCGAGTCCTTCGGCCTTCACGCCTTCGAGCACCAGTTCGACGCCCTGGTCGAGCATCTGCATCTTGACCTTCACCGGCCGCCGCGACGGCGCGATCAGCGTCAGCAATTCGCGCACCGGCGCGACGAGCGCGAACAGTTCGGGCAGCAACAGCGGGCACATCCGCATGTCGACGATCTGGTTGCTCTGCGCCGCGTTGAAACCGATCGCGACCTGCTTACCGGTGCGCAGCGCGGTCAGCGCCGCGCGACGACGGCTGTGCGCGGGCGACAGCAGCGCGGGCAGCACTACGTCCGCCGACACCTCCTGCCCCGCAAGCCCGCCGATCACCCGGTCGCGCACATAGTCGGCGAGCGCGGGTTCGGCGACGTGCTGCATCTGGCACCCGCCGCATTTGCCGAAATGACGGCACGGCGGTTCGGCACGGTTGGGGCCGGGGACGATGATGCCGTCGTCGCGGACATGGTCGCCCGGCACCGCGCCCATCACATGGCGGCCATCGGCGGTCACGCCATCGCCGCGCGCGGCGATACGGGTAATCAGGGTGGTTTCGGTCACGTCAGTCTTTCGCCAGGTCGTCGGCCGCCAGATCGTCGGCGACGAGGCCGGGGCCGATAGCCTGCGCGCGCGCAATATGCCAGCCCACTGCGGAAACCGCCGCATCAAAAGCATCGCCGCCGCGCGCCAGCATCGCCCCGCATGCCCCCGCGAGGACGTCGCCCGTCCCCGCCGTGGCGAGCCAGGGGCTGCCCGGCCAGGCCGCGACGACGCGGCCATCGGGCGCCGCGATCACAGTGTCGGCGCCCTTGTAGATGAGCACCGCGCCCGCATCGGCAGCGGCGGCCCTGGCGCGATCGATCTTGCTGCCCGCCAGCCCCGGAAAAGCCCTGGCGAACTCGCCCTCATGCGGGGTCAGGATCGCGGGCACCGCGCCACGGGACGCGCGCAGGCGCGGCAGAGCGGCAGCGATGGCAGCGGCATCGAGCACAAGCGGCTTGCCCCCATCGAGCGCCGCCGCAACATCGCGGTCCAGTCCTTCGCCCGCCGGATAACCCGGCCCGACGATCACCGCGCCGACCCGCGCATCGCCCAGCCGCTCGCCATAGCGCGCCGCTTCTTCGGCAATGATCGCATCGAAAGGCGCATCGTCGGCGCCGCTCAACACGACATAACCCGCCCCGCTCCGCAGCGCCGCGGCGGCGGTCAGCCGGGCGGCACCGGGCATCGGCCCCGACCGGACCAACACCATCCCGCGGCTGAACTTGTGCGCAGTGGCACCGGGTGCGACGATCAAGGGCAGCGCCGCGCTCCGCATCGCTCGCTCGGCCGCGATCCCGATCGCCGCCAACAAAACCCGCCCGCAATGCGGCGCAGCCGGCAGCAGCATATGCGCGGGCTTGAGCGCCCCCAGGGCGAGCGTCACATCGGCGGACAGCGGCGGTGTCCAGTCGTGAACCCCATCGCCATCGACCCCGCTCGGCACATCGACCGCCAGCACGCGACGCCCGGCGAAGCTCCGCAAGATCGCCGCGAGGTCGCCGCCGATCGGCCGCGTCAATCCGACGCCGAACAGGGCATCGACGATCAGCGGCGCCGGGCCGGTATCGCCCGTCAGCGCCTCGACCGGCCCGCCCCACAGCGCCCGCGCCGCGCGCCCCAGATCGGTCGCCGGTTCGGCCAGCGCGGCAACCCGCACCGCCGCGCCACGCTCGGCAAGCAAACGCGCCGCCACATAGCCATCGCCGCCATTATTCCCCGGCCCGCACAGGATCAGCACCGGCCCGCCCGCCGCCATACGCCATGCCGTGTCGGCCACCGCCGCGCCCGCCCGGTCCATCAATTCGGACAGCGAGGTCCCGGCCTCCACGCACGCCGCCTCTGCCGCACGCATCGCGGCGGTGGTCAGGATCGGGGCGTCGCGGGGAATGACCATTTCCTTGTCGTAGCGCGTTTGCCGTCGATGCAGAACATTATACGCATCCTGGTCGCCGATGCCCCGAACCGGCACGCCCGGTTGTTGACCTCCCGCAAAGCCACGATAGGTTTGTATTCCAGGGTTTCGGGGACAGGGGAATATCGCCGCATGACGTCCGCCTTTTCGATCGAACCGGGTTCCGGCGGCCTTTGTGTGGGCGAAGCACGCTTCGCCCCCTATCAAACCCGCGCCGAGATCGAACCGCAGATCACCCATCTCGTCGAAAGGTCGCGAGACCATGGCAATGGATATGCATGGCTATACCTGCACGGCCTGAGTTTTAGCGGCCACCCGGCGATCGTCTCGCTATGTTTCCAGGACGACCGTCTGGAACAAGCCGGGTGGAGCGTGACCCTGCCGGATGCGGCAGAAGAGGACGGCTGGCCAACGCGCGGCGCCATCGATGCCGAGATCGCCTTTGTTCGCAAGGCGCTGGCCGAAAATCTCGGCCTCGGTCCGAACTGGAAATCCCCCATGACCTTCAAATGGGGGGAAATCTGGAGTTCGTTCGACGCAAAGGGAGGTTTCGCGAGCAACGGCCTCCGCTACCGGCCGGCCTGACGCCTCGCCCATATACCGACAAGCGCCGCCGCCGCGGTCAGCAACAGGGCCATCACGCCCGCCGCGAGCGGATAGAGGCCATCCATTTCGTCGAAAGCGCGGCGCCCGGCGGGCGTATATTGCCCCCACCAAGCAAAAATGCCGAGGGGGACGGCCGCGACGACGAAGAGCGGTACGAGCCATCGGATGACGCTCGCTTCAGGAAGTCCCCGCGTCCGACGCCAGGCCAGAGCGGCAAAAACCACGGAAAGAAACAAGCCGAGCAGCGACAGAATGTCCATGCCCCGCAAGGCTTAGTCGACCCCGCCCGTATCCGCCGGCAAACGATACTTGTCCGCCCCGATCGCGACTTCGATCATGCCTTCGCCGATGATCGTCACCGTCGCCTGTTCGGAGCCGTCGGCCGATACCACACCGCGACCGTCGGTGGTGATCTGCAAGCGCCGATAGCCGACATCGCCGCGCCCGACGACCAATATGGTGCCCGCTTCGCCGTTCATTTCCTGCACCGTACAGGTGCGGTCGAACAGCTTCGCGCCTTCGAGCGCACATTCGATGCGCCCGTCATTCGCCGCGTCACGCGATTGCTTCGCTTCGGTTTCGGCGAGCTTGGCATTGTCGGGGGCGCGGTCGCACGCCGCGAGCAACAACAGCGGCAGCGCCGCCAGTCCGATAGTCCTCAACCCTTGGCCCCCTTTAGCTGCGACAGATCGCGCACCGCGCCGCGTGCGGCGCTGGTCGTCATCGCGGCATAAGCCTGAAGTGCTACCGAAACCTTGCGCGGACGCGCTTTCTCGGGCTGCCAGGCAGCCTCCCCCTTCGCCTCCATCGCGGCGCGACGCTCGGCCAGCACGCTGTCGGCGACCGCAAGCGTGATCGTCCGCGACGGAATGTCGATGTTGATCAGATCGCCATTCTCGACCAGCCCGATCGTCCCGCCCTCGGCCGCTTCGGGCGAAACATGGCCGATCGACAGCCCCGAGGTGCCGCCGGAAAACCGCCCGTCGGTGATCAAAGCGCAGGCGGCGCCCAGCCCTTTCGATTTGAGATAGCTCGTCGGATAGAGCATTTCCTGCATCCCCGGCCCGCCCTTCGGCCCTTCGTAGCGGATGACGACCACGTCGCCCGCCTCGACCTGCCCGGTCAGGATTCCGGCGACCGCAGCATCCTGGCTTTCATAGACCTTCGCAGGACCCGAAAATTTCAGAATGCTCTCGTCGACCCCGGCGGTCTTCACGATGCAGCCGTCGAGCGCGACATTGCCCGACAATACCGCCAGCCCGCCATCCTGGCTGAACGCATGCTCGGCCGAGCGGATCACGCCGGCCTCGCGGTCGAGGTCGAGGTCGTCCCAGCGCCGGTCCTGGCTGAACGCGACCTGCGTCGGCACGCCCCCGGGCGCCGCCATGAAGAATTTCTGGACCTCGGGGTCGTTGGTCCGCGAAATATCCCATTTGTTGAGCGCATCGCCCAAGGTCGCGCTGTGCACCGTCGGCAGGTGCGCGTGAAGCAGCCCGGCGCGCTCAAGCTGGCCGAGGATCGCCATGATCCCGCCGGCGCGGTGGACATCCTCCATATGGACGTCGCTTTTCGCCGGCGCGACCTTCGACAGGCACGGCACGCGGCGCGACAGCCGGTCGATGTCGGCCATGGTGAAATCAACCCCGGCCTCGAACGCCGCGGCGAGCAGGTGCAGCACCGTGTTGGTCGACCCGCCCATCGCGATGTCGAGGCTCATCGCATTTTCGAACGCTTCGAAGGTCGCGATATTGCGCGGCAACACGCTGTCGTCGTCCTGCTCATAATGG
Source organism: Sphingopyxis sp. GW821-FHT02C12 (assembly GCF_059421785.1). Classification (NCBI taxonomy): domain Bacteria; kingdom Pseudomonadati; phylum Pseudomonadota; class Alphaproteobacteria; order Sphingomonadales; family Sphingopyxidaceae; genus Sphingopyxis; species Sphingopyxis sp. GW821-FHT02C12. The sequence goes on along the minus strand of NZ_JBWKVQ010000001.1, from coordinate 2,942,821 downwards.
CGGCGGCACATGTCGACGACGAGGCGACCGGCGTTCAAAAACAGCGCCTTGCGGTCGGCGTGCGTCGCCAGCGTCGAGCCATTGCCCGGCAGCGACAGTCCCAAAGCTTCGGTCAGGCAGTTCATCGAATTGGCGGTGAACATGCCCGAACAACTGCCGCAGGTCGGACACGCCGCCTGTTCGATCGCCAGCACTTCCTCATCGCTATATTTCTCATCCGCCGCGGCGACCATCGCGTCGACCAGATCGAGCGCGACGGCTTTGCCCTTGAGCACGACCTTGCCCGCTTCCATCGGGCCGCCCGACACGAAGACGACGGGGATATTGATGCGAAGCGCCGCCATCAGCATGCCCGGCGTGATCTTGTCGCAGTTGGAGATGCACACCATCGCGTCGGCGCAATGCGCGTTGACCATATATTCGACGCTGTCGGCGATCAGGTCGCGGCTCGGCAGGCTGTAGAGCATGCCGTCATGGCCCATCGCGATGCCGTCATCGACCGCGATCGTGTTGAATTCCTTGGCGACCCCGCCATGCGCCTCGATCTCGCGCGCGACCATCTGGCCGAGGTCCTTCAGATGGACATGGCCCGGCACGAACTGGGTGAAGCTGTTGACCACCGCGATGATCGGCTTGCCGAAATCGCTGTCCTTCATCCCGGTCGCGCGCCAGAGGCCGCGAGCACCCGCCATGTTGCGGCCATGGGTGGTGGTGCGCGAACGATATGAAGGCATTTTGAGCAGTCCTGATAATAATATTTCAAAATTCGGCGAAGAAAGGCGCCTCTACACACCTATTCTGCGATATTCAATGCCAGTTTGTTGCACATGCGAGCAAGCCGTTCGGCAAACAGCGCCTGCCCCGCCGCGTCGCGCACCAGATCCTGCCGCATCTCGATCCCGACATACGGAAGCCCGTTGGCCTCGGCATGCCGATTCATCGTCGCGTTCAGAAGCTTGCCCGAATAGGGAAGCTGGTCGCCGACGATCAGTCCCTCGTCCTCCAGCGCCGCGATCGCGGGCGCCGCCAGCCGGTCGTCCTCATTGTAGAGCACCCCAACCTGCCACGGTCGGACCTGATCCGGATCGCTCGCGAGCGATGGCGTAAAGCTGTGCAGCGACAGGATCATCGCCGGACGCTGCGCCGCGATCGTCGCGGCGATATGGTCGTGATAGGGCCGGAAGACGCGCGCGATCCGTGCCTCGCGCCCGTCATGATCCAGCGCATTGCCCGGGATCGCGTGGCCGTCGCTGGCGATCGGCACCGCGCCGGGCGCGTCCTCGTCTCGGTTGCAGTCGACCACCAGTCGCGACACCCCGCCGAGGATCGCGGCATCGACCGCCGCCGCCTCGACCAGCAGCGCCGCGACCTCGGCCACACCGAGATCGATGGCGATATGCTCGCTGAGCAATGCGGGGTCGATGCCAAGGTCGATGTCGGCGGGCACATGGTTCGACGCATGGTCCCCGATCAGCAGCACCCCGCCCGCGCGCGGATACCCGAGCGCGACCCACGCCTCGCTCATCGCAGCGTCCCCGCCATCTGCCACCAATGCGGATGGCTCTGCGCCAGCTTGACCGACGCCGCATCGCGTTCGGCAAGCGCATCGAACAGCGCGAAGCAGGTCGCCCCCGAGCCCGACATGCGCGCGAGCCAGGGGCTGAGCCCGCCGAGTTCGGTCAGGACGCTGACGATCGCGGGGCATTGCGCGATCGCCGCGCGTTGCAGGTCGTTGCGCGCCGCGAACAATTGCGCGCGCCCCGCTGGATCGCCGAACAGCGCGCCGCGATCGATCCCGTCCCACGCCGCGAACACCGGCCCGGTCGCCACCGCCTCGCGCGGATTGACCAGCAGCACCGGGGTATCGCCGAGGCGCAATTCGGGCACCGGCGAGAGTTGCTCGCCTACCCCCACGCCGAGGCAGGTCGCGCTCGCGACGCACGCCGCGACATCGGCGCCCAGCGGCGCGACGACCCGCGCCAGCGTCGCGTCGCCCAATTCGGGCAGGAAATGTGTTCGCACCAGCCGCGCCATCGCCGCGGCATCGGCCGATCCGCCGCCGATTCCCGCCGCGACGGGTAGCCGCTTGGTCAGTTCGATCGCGAGCGGCGGCACCCGGTCGGCGCCATAACGTTCGCGCAACAACGCCACCGCGCGCCGCACCAGATTGTCCGGACCGTTGCTCAACCCTTCGGCAAATTCGCCGTCAATCGCCAGCCTCTCGGTCTCGGCGACCCGCGCCGCGATCCCGTCGCCATGGTCGACGAAGGCGAACAGCGTCTCGATCTCGTGATAGCCGTCGGCCCGCCGCGCGCGGACATGCAGCGCGAGATTGATCTTCGCCCAGCCCGTCTCGGTAAAGACCGTCACGGTGCGGTCGTCGCGGCGGTCAGCCCGTCGCGCAGCTTCGCCGCGATCCGCGTCGCCATATCGGCTTCCGCCAGCAACGCTGCAGCACGCCAGGTGTAGCGCGCCTGGAACCGCCGCCCCGCCTGCCAATAGGCATCGCCCAGATGCTCGACGATCACCGCATTGCCCGGATCGCCGCCTTGCGCTTTTTCGAGCAGCGGCACCGCCTCGTCGACACGCCCGGTCAGGAAATAGGCCCAGCCGAGCGAGTCGGTGACCGCCGCGCTTTGCGGGTCCTGCGCCCACGCCGCCTCGATCTGCGCGAGCGACTTGTCGACATTCTTGCGCCGCTCGATCGACGAGTAGCCGACGAAATTGAGGATGTTCGGATCGTCCGGGCGCAGCGCGATCGCCTTGTCGAGCAACGGCTCGGCCGCGTCCCAGTCGTTCGCCTGCAACAGCAGTTCGGCGCGCGCGATCAAGATGCTGCCGTGCAGCGCCTTGTCGAAATCATCGTCGCCCAGATCGGCTTCGAGCCGCGCATAGGCGCGCTCGGCGGCGCGCGGATCGTTCGAGCGCCGCGCGACATCGGCGTAGCGCACCAACAAGGTGCGTGCCGGCTTGTCGGTTGCCACCGCCTGTTCGGCGAGCGCCACCGCCTCCGCCGTCTTGTCGTCATCGGCCAGCAGTTCGGCCCGCCGCATCACCAGCACCGGGGGCAGAGGCACCCGGCCGTCCTGCAGCACGCCGAGCGCATCATCCTGGCGCTCGTTGCGGTCGAGCGCCTCGACCAGCGCGGCGCGCGCCTGCCAGTCGCTGCCTTCAAGCCAGTAAGCGACGCGCGCGAAGAGCAACGGAATCTTCGGATTGCTGTTCGGGGTGCGCGCAAAGCCATCGGCGAGCAGGCCGAACCAGTGCGCCACCCCGCCGCGCGGGTTGATCACCGCCTGGTCGGGCAGCAACAGCACCGGATCTTCGCGCTCGCCGGCCGCGAGCGCGATCCGCCCGCGCAGCCGCTTCGCCGCATCACTCTCGCCCGCCTTGTCGAGCGTCGCGGCGAGGCGAACCGCGACCAACTGGCTGGTGCGATCGGTCAGCGTCACCTTGTCGGCGAGCGCCACCGCATCGGCCTTGCGTCCCGTCGCAAGCTGGACCAGCGCCGCTTCGAGTTGGAACGCCGGCTGCGGCAGTCCGCGCCCGCCAGCGTCGAGCAGATGCCGTTCGGGCGATTTTTCGCGCAGTCCCGCATCGATCCAGCTGTTCAGCGGCGGCGTCACCAGCCGCGCGACCGCGTCGCCGCCGGTCTTGTCGGCGCGACCCGCGACGTAGTCGCGCGCAGCTTTCCAGTCCGACCGGCGCAGGGCGTCGGTGACCAGCACCAGCTGCGCATCGAATCGCCGGTCGCCGCCGGCCCACAGCAGCGCTGCGGCGCTGCGCGCGGCCTCGAGATCGCCCGCGTCGATCGCCTGTTCGAGCATCCGCCCGCGCAGCCCGGGCAGATCGGGGATCAGGCTCGACGCCGCGGTCAGCGCGGCGAGCGCCTGCTGCGAATCGCCGGCATCCTCGGCCAACCGCGCGCGGGCCAGCGCGTTCAGCGCGGCATCGCCGCCGTCGGCCGCCTGCACGGCGAACGGCGCCAGCGCCGCGACCGCGATCAGGCCAAACTTACATATTCGGATAATTGGGGCCTCCGCCGCCTTCGGGGGTGACCCAGTTGATATTCTGGGTCGGGTCCTTGATGTCGCACGTCTTGCAATGGACGCAATTCTGCGCGTTGATTACGAACTTCGGGTCGCCTTCGGCTTCGCCGACGATCTCGTACACCCCCGCCGGGCAATAGCGCTGCGCGGGTTCGTCATAGAGCGGCAGGTTATACGCGACCGGGATCGACGGGTCCTTGAGCTGCAGGTGGACCGGCTGATCTTCCTCATGGTTGGTGTTCGACACGAACACCGACGACAGGCGGTCGAAAGTCAGCACGCCGTCGGGCTTGGGATAGTCGGGCTTCGGCATCATGTCGGCGCGATAGAGGCTCTCGTTATCCGGATGATGCTTCATCGTGAACGGAACCTTGATCTTCAGCGTTTCGAGCCACATCGTCATGCCCGACAGGATCGTGCCCGCCAGGTCGCCCCATTTCTCGACGAGCGGCAGCACGTTGCGCACGACGCTGAGTTCCTTCTTCACCCAGCTGTCGTCATAGGCGTCCTGATAGGCGGTCAGCATGTCGCTCGTCCGCCCGGCGGTCACCGCCGCGAACGCGGCTTCGGCCGCCATCATGCCCGACTTCATCGCGGTATGCGTGCCCTTGATACGCGGCACGTTCAGAAAACCGGCGCTGTCGCCGATCAAGGCGCCGCCCGGGAAGGCCAGCTTCGGCACCGACTGATAGCCGCCGTCGCTGATCGCGCGCGCGCCGTACGACACGCGTTTGCCACCCTTCAGGATTTTGGCGATCTCGGGGTGGGTCTTCCACTTCTGCATCTCCTGGAACGGGGAGATATGCGGATTGCGATAGTTGAGCCAGGTCACGAAACCCAGCGCGACCTGCCCGTTGGCCTGATGATAAAGGAACCCGCCGCCATTGGCATTGTTGTCGAGCGGCCAGCCCTGCGTGTGGATGACACGGCCCTCGGCGTGATTTTCGGGCTTGATGTCCCACAATTCCTTGACGCCGAGGCCATAGACCTGCGGCTCGCAATCGCTGTCGAGCGCGAACTGCGGCTTGAGCATCTTGGTCAGATGGCCGCGCACGCCTTCGCCGAAGAAGGTGTATTTCGCGTGGAGTTCGAGCCCGGGGGCGTAATCGCCCTTGTGGCTGCCGTCGCGCGCGACGCCCATGTCGCCGGTCGCGACGCCCTTGACCGAGCCATCGTCGTTATAAAGGATTTCGGCGGCGGGAAAGCCGGGGAAAATTTCGACCCCCAGCCCCTCGGCCTGTTCAGCGAGCCAGCGGCAGAGATTGCCGAGACTGCCGGTATAGGTCCCCTTGTTGTGCATGAAGCCGGGCGAGATGAATTCGGGAAGTCCGAACTTCTTGGTTTTGGTCAGCACCCAATGCTGGTTGTCGTTGACCGGCACCTCGGCAAGCGGGCAGCCCGAGGTCCGCCAGTCGGGCAGCAGTTCGTCGAGCGATTTGGGGTCGATGACCGCCCCCGACAGGATATGCGCGCCGACCTCGGACCCTTTTTCAAGGATACAGACCGACAATTCACTGCCCGCTTCGTTCGCCAGCTGCTTAAGCCGGATCGCCGCCGAAAGCCCCGCCGGACCCGCCCCGACGATAACCACGTCATAGGGCATCGATTCCCGTTCGCTCACCGCAATAACCTTTCTGCCGTCCCGGCGCCGGACATTCATCGTGCCCTGCGCTCATTCTGTCACGAATTGCGATGCCCGCCAATTGACGCGTCCGTCAACTGCCTGTTTGAACAAATCACATGGGTGGGCCGAATTCAGCTTTGTTGGCGGAGAGCTATAACGACTGGTGGTCGCTGGCGGGCGTCGACGCGCTTGTCGGCGAAACGCCGGCAGGCTGGCTCGCCGCGCCGCCCGCGAACGACCCGGCGCCCGCGCGTCCCAAAATGGCGCCCGCGATCGCAGCCGAACCCGAAGCCGCCCCTCTTCCCGCCGCGCTCCAGCGTCAGGAGGTCGTCGCAGCGCCCGTGGCCAAGGGTCCGGTCGAGTTGCCCGGGGATTGGGCGACGTTCCAAAGCTGGCTCGCCGACCATCCCGATGTGCCGGGCAGCCAGTGGGACGCGCGCCGCGTGCTGCCCGTCGGCGACGCCGGCGCGCCGCTGATGCTGCTCACCGCCTGGCCCGAAATCGACGACCAGCGCGACGGCGAGCTGTTCGCCGGTCCCGCCGGCAAGCTGCTCGACGCGATGCTGCGTGCGATCGGCACGACGCGCGACGCCTGCTATATGGCCAGCCTTGCGGTCACCCGTCCGCCCGGCGGTCGTTGCGACGAGCGCGATCTGGGCGAACTCGATCGGCTGCTCTGGCATCACCTCCGCCTCGCACGGCCTGACCGTTTGCTCCTGATCGGCAGCGACATCGTGCGGATGGCGGCAAAGATCGCGCTGCCCGACGCGCGCGGAAACTTACTCGATATTAACCAAGATGGCGGCAAGGTGGAGGCGGTGGCAATCGCGCATCCTGCAATGCTGCTGGCCCGGCCCGCCCAGAAAGCGGCGGCCTGGGATAGCCTCAAACTGTTCAACCGGGGACGTTGACAGATGATCAAATGGACCGCGGCTCTCGCCGCATCGCTTCTTGTTTCCGTTGCAACGCCCGCAATCGCGGCCGACGCCGGAGACCCACTCACCGCCGCGCCGCAGACGGTGCCGTCGGTCCTGTCGGGCAAGCAGAAACAGCTCTATTCGCAGGTTCTCGTCGCAATCCGCGCCCAGCGCTGGGCCGACGCAAAGGCGCTGCTCGACAGCACCGAAAACGGCCCGCTCACCGACTTCCTGCGCGCCGAACTGCTCATCGCGCCGAACAGCCCCAAGGCCGAAGTCGCCGACATCATGCCGATCCTGTCGCGCTCGCCGAACCTGCCGCAGGCCGAACAGCTCGGCCGCCTTGCCGCCAAGCGCGGCGCGACCGACCTGCCCAGCCTCCCTTATCAGACCCGCCTGTCCTGGTCGGGCAGCGCCCCGCGCCGCCTCGGCGCCGACAGCGTCAGCGATCCCTTCGCCAGCGGCCTCGCCAGCAGCATCCCCGACCGCATCAAGAACGACGATCCCGCCGGCGCCGAGGCGCTGCTCAACGCGGTCCTCGACAAGCTCAGCCCCGACTCGCGCGCCGAATGGCAGCAGAAAGTCGCCTGGTCCTACTATATCGAGAATGACGACCAGAACGCGCTGCGCCTGTCGCTCGCCTGCACCGCCAACGGCGGCGCCTGGGCCACGCAAGGCGCGTGGGTGCAGGGTCTCGCCGCCTGGCGGCTCCACGACTATCGCACCGCGCTGGCCGCTTTCGACCGCGTCGCCAGGGAAGCGCCCGACAGCGAACTCCGCGCCGCCGCTTATTATTGGGCCGCGCGCGCCGCAATGGCGGCCGGCGAACCCGCCGCGGTCCAGCCGCGCCTGCGCGCCGCCGCGACCAACGAGGAAACCTTCTACGGACTGCTCGCCGCCGAAACGCTCGGCCAGCCATCCAACAATCCGACCGTCCGCGCCGACCGCAGCGCGTGGCGCGCGCTCGAGGAACAATCCAATGTCCGCGCCGCGATCGCGTTCGCCGAGATCGGCGAGGACAAATATGCCGGCGACCTGATCCGGCATCAGGCGCGCATCGGCAACGCCGAACAGCATGAGCGGCTGATCGGCATCGCCGGCGCCCTGAGCCTGCCCGAGACCCAGCTCTATCTCGCGCACAACACCCCGCAGGGGCGCAAACTCGCCGCCGCGACGCGCTATCCGCAGCCGAAATGGGAACCCAATGGCGGCTGGCGGGTCGACCCCGCGCTCGTCTTTGCCCACACGCTGCAGGAATCGCGCTTCCAGCGTACCGCGGTCAGCGGCGCCGGCGCGATGGGGCTGATGCAGGTCCGCCCTGGCACCGCGCGCGACCTCGCGCGCTGGAACGGCGACGCATCGGGACCCGGCGACCTCAAGACCCCCGCGGTCAACATGGATTTCGGCCAGCGTTACCTCGAATATCTCAGCCGCGACGGCTCGACTGGGGGCCAGCTGCCGAAAGTGATTGCAGCCTATAATGCCGGCCCCGCGCCGATCGCGCGCTGGCAGACCGAGGTCCGCGACCAGGGCGATCCTTTGCTCTACATCGAATCGATCCCCTATTGGGAAACGCGCGGCTATGTCGGCATCGTGCTGCGCAACTACTGGATGTACGAAGCGCAGCAGGGCAAGCCCTCGGTCAGCCGCGCCGCGCTCGCGCAGGGTAAGTGGCCGCGCTTCCCCGATACCAAGGACCGGGTGCAGCTGACCTACGCCAGCGGCCTCACCAATGCCGATTGACGAAAGCCTGGCTTTCAAGCCGGTCCGCATCGCGGTCCTGACCATTTCCGACAGCCGCAGCGCCGCCGACGACCGGTCGGGCGACACGCTGGTCGTCCTGCTCGGCGGCGCGGGCCACATCCTCGCCGACCGCGCGATCATCAAGGACGAAAAGTCGCTGATCGTCTCGCGCCTCCACAACTGGATCGACGATCCGGCGGTCGACGTCGTGATCACCACCGGCGGCACCGGGGTCACCGGCCGCGACGTCACGCCCGAGGCGCTGCACATGCTCGACGGCAAGGACATTCCGGGGTTCGGCGAGTTGTTCCGCTGGCTCAGCTACCAGAGCATCGGCACCTCGACGATCCAGTCGCGCGCCTGCGCCGTGGTCGCGCGCGGCACCTATATCTTCGCACTCCCCGGCTCGACCGGCGCGGTGAAAGACGCGTGGGAGGGCATTTTGTCGACCCAGCTCGACAGCCGCCACAAGCCCTGCAATTTTGTGGATCTGATCCCGCGGTTGACGGAATAGGCGATCCTATAATCTGCGCAAACCGTCACCCCGGGCTTGACCCGGGGCCTGCCTGATCTTGGAGAAAAAGGCGGATCCCGGGTCAAGCCCGGGATGACGAAGAAGGAGCGATCAGCGTCTTCGGGGCCTTTTGTTCTTTCTTTGTTCTAGTTGGCGCGATATCCTCGCCCAGTGGAATCGCCCAAACCCCTCCCCCCGATCGCCGGCCGCGGCGCGCCGACCAACCTGCGTCCCACCCGCACCGGCTCTCTCGAACGCGCCGCCGACGGCGACTGGCTCGACGAGGCCGAGGCGATCGACGGCGACGCGCCGCGCCTGCGCACCACGGTCACCGTCGAGCACCCGAAAACCATCATCGCGCGCAACACATCGCCCGACATCGGTTTCGACCGTTCGATCAACCCTTATCGCGGCTGCGAACATGGCTGCATCTATTGCTTCGCGCGCCCGACCCACGCCTTCCACGACCTGTCGCCCGGGCTCGATTTCGAAAGCCGCCTCTTCGCCAAGCCCGACGCCGCGAAGCTGCTGCGTGCCGAGCTTGCCAAGCGCAATTACCGGGTCGCGCCCATGGCGATCGGCACCAACACCGATGGGTACCAGCCGATCGAGCGCGAATGGGGCATCACCCGCGCGGTGGTCGAGGTGCTCGCCGAGACCAGGCATCCGCTGATCATCACCACCAAGTCCGACCGCCTGCTCCGCGACCTCGACCTGCTCGCGGGCATGGCGAAGGACGGGCTGGTCGGCGTCGCGGTGTCGGTGACCAGCCTCGACCCCGCGCTCGCCCGCACCCTCGAACCCCGCGCGCCGCACCCGCGCCGCCGCCTCGCCGCGATCCGCAGGCTGATCGACGCGGGCGTGCCGACACAGGTCAATATCTCGCCGATCATCCCCGCGATCACCGATCACGAGATCGAGGCGATCATGGCAGCGGCGGCGGAGGCCGGCGCGATCCGCGCCTCCTATATCCTCGTCCGCCTGCCGCACGAGGTCGCGCCGCTGTTCCGCGCCTGGCTCGCGGCGCACTACCCCGACCGCGCCGAAAAGGTGATGCACATGATCCGCGACATTCGCGGCGGCCGCGACAACGACCCGAATTTCGGTACGCGCATGAAGGGTCAGGGCGTGTGGGCCGACCTGATCCGCACCCGAGTCAAACGCGCCGCGCGCGAACATGGCATGGACCGGAAATTCCCGCCGCTCCGCTGCGACCTGTTCCGCCCGCCCGAACGCGACGGGCAGATGGAGCTATTTTGACAAACCGTCGCCCCCGCGAAGGCGGGGGCCGTTGGCATCATGGAGAAAGGGCCGATGAGAAACGCCTATGTCTACATCATGACCAACAAGCCAATGGGCATCCTGTACATCGGCGTGACGGACAATTTGCCGGCTCGAATTTTCGCGCACCGCTCTGGCACGGGGTCTAAATTTTGCAAGAAATGGGGACTGGACCGCTTGGTCCATGCTGAACCGTTCGACCGGATCGACGAAGCCATCGTTCGCGAAAAGGCCTTGAAGAAATGGAACCGCGTCTGGAAACTACGCCTTATTTCCGAAGCGAATCCTGAATGGGCCGACCTGTTCGAGACCATCAACGGTTGATTCGTGCCGCCAGCGGCCCCCGCCTTCGCGGGGGCGACGGGGTCTCACGCCGCAGCCAGCGACTTCAGCCGATAGTCCTTATAATCCTCGCGCAGCTGGCGCTTGAGCAGCTTGCCGGTCGCGGTGTGCGGCAGGGCGTCGACGAAGATCACCTCGTCGGGCAGCCACCATTTGGCGATCTTGTCGCCCAGATAGGCGGTAATGCTCGCCTCGCTGACATCCGCCCCCGGTTTCTTCACAACCAGCAGCACCGGCCGTTCGTCCCATTTGGGGTGATAGACGCCGACCGCCGCCGCCTCCTGCACCCCCGGTGCACCGAGCGCGGCATTTTCCAATTCGATCGAGCTGATCCATTCGCCGCCCGACTTGATGACGTCCTTGGCGCGGTCGGTGATCTGCATGACGCCATCGGGGTGGATCAGCGCGACATCGCCGGTGTCGAACCAGCCGTCTTCGTCGGCCGCATCCTCATCGGCGCGGTAATAGCGTTGGATGATCCACGGCCCGCGGATCTGCAGCCTCCCGCTCGTCTCGCCGTCGCGCGGCAGGATCTGATCCTCGTCATCAACGATCCGCAGCTCGACACCAAAAGGCGGGCAACCCTGCTTGGCGACATTGTCGACCTTTTCGTCGAAGCTCATCGCGTCCCAGTTCCACGGGCGCTTGCCCATGGTGCCGATCGGCGACGTTTCGGTCATGCCCCACGCGTGGGCGACCTCGATATCGTCCTTCATGAAGCGTTCGATCATGGCGCGCGGGCACGCCGAACCGCCGATGATCACCCGCGCGAGCTTGCCATAGCCGATGCCGGTCTTGTCCATATGCGCGAACATCGCGATCCACACCGTCGGCACGCCCGCGCTGTGCGTCACGCCTTCATTATGGATCAGGTCGCAAAGGACCTGCGCATCGTTGCTCGCCGAAAACACCAGCTTCGCGCCGACAGTGGCGGCGGCGAAGGGGATTCCCCAGCTGTTGGCATGGAACATCGGCACGATCGGCAGCACCACGCTGCGGTTCGACATGTCGAACACATCGGGCTGGATCTCGGTGATCGCGTGGATGACGTTCGAGCGATGCTCATAGAGCACACCCTTCGGATTGCCCGTCGTGCCGCTGGTGTAACAGAGTCCGACCGGATCGCGTTCGTCGAGGTCGACCCACTGGAAACTGCTGTCCTCGGCGCCGATCAAGTCGCGGTAGGATTTATAATCGCCCTGCGCGGGCGCATCGAACAGGATGAAATGCTCGACCGTCGGCAACTGGTCGCGCAGCCGCTCGACGATCGGCAGGAACATCGCGTCGAACAACAGCACGCGATCCGCGGCGTGGTTGATGATGTAAACGAGTTGCTCGTCGAACAGCCGCGGGTTCACGGTGTGCAACACCCCGCCCAACCCCGCGCTGCCGTACCAGCTGACCAGATGATGGCCGTGGTTCATCGCCAGCGTCGCGATGCGGTCGCCCTTGGCGATGCCCAGCTTCGTCATCGCTGCGGCGAAGCGGCGCGCATCCTTGCCGACCTCGCCCCAGGTCGAGCGCGTCACACTGCCGTCGGCCCAGCGCGACACGATTTCGCGCGACGCATGCTCGCGCGCGGCGTGATCGATCAGGCTGGTGACGAGTAACGGCTGGCCTTGCATGGACATAGGGGCATCCTCTTTATGATTTTGCCTTGGAATAGAGGCGGCAGGGCGCGCCGCGCAAGGCCAAAGGCGCATTTTCCTGCCGTCACCGGCGCGCCTCAGCCGGGCAGCCCGTCCAGTTTCGCGACATGCTCCAGTTCGACATCCCAGTCCGCGCGGCTCGCACAGCTGATATGCGCGGTCGGCCGGATGGCGACCGGATCGTCGAGGCTCCCCGCCGGCACGACAAGCATGGCGCCGTCCATCTGCACGCTCGGCAGCGCGCTGCCGCACGCGCTGCAAAAGCTCCGCTCGTGGCGGCTGCCGGGAAGGCGCCAGGATTTGGCGGTCTCTTTCCCCGCCAGCCAGGCGATCGTCGCGCTCGACGAGAACAGGTTCGCTGCGTGCGCCGAGCCGCTATCCTTCCGGCACCGTGAGCAGTGACAGAGGAAAAAGGCGTCAAACTCGCCCGAAATCTCGAAGCGGACGGCGCCGCAGAGGCAGGAGCCACAGGTCGTTCGCGTCATCGGGCTAGCGCACCCGAAAATCGCGCGGTGCGACGAGCGACAGCTTCGGATCGGTCACCCCGGCGACCGTTTCGAGCCGCGCGACGAGATCGGGGTCGAGCGCGAAGCGGCGCCCGAGGTTGATCCGGATATCCAGATCGGTATCGGGATCGAGCGTCGTGATGACGATTGTCCCGCGCGCATCCTCGCGCTGCTCGGCAAAGCGCGCGAGGTCTGCGATCGCGCTCGCCGTCTCGATCCGGCATTCGAGTTGCAGCGCGGCGGTCGCGGCGATATCGGCGAGCGGCTGCGCCCCCCGCACCGTCACGCGCGGCGTCTCTTCACCCTCGAGCAGGTCGAGTTCGACGCTCAGCATCGCGCAGCCGCCGTCGACCGCGAGCGCTTCCAATATCTTGCCCGCCTGCTCGTCGAAGCAGCTCGACTGGAACTGACCGCTACGGTCGGACAGCGTCAGGTTGAGGAAGCGGTTGCCGCGCTGCGACATGCGCGGGCGCGCGCTTTCGACCATCGCCGCCATCATCATCGGGATGCGTGTTCCCGGGGTCATCGCGACATTGGTGCAGATGTCACCGTAACTCCGCGCCCCGCGGGCGGCGATGATCGCCTCATAATTCTCGACCGGATGCGCCGAGAAATAAAAGCCGAACGCCTCCTTCTCGCGCGTCATCCGCTCGCCGAGCGTCCAGGGTTCGGCGGTCGGCAGTTGCAGCGCCGGGGCGATCGCGATGTCGCCGCCGAACAACCCGCCCTGCCCGGTCGATCGCTCGTGCGCCGAACTGTTGGCGCAGGCGAGCAACGCCTCGGCGCCGGCAAAAGCGCGCGGCCGTTCGGGCTCGACCGGGTCGAACGCCCCGCCGCCCGCGAGCGCCTCGATCTGGCGCCGGTTGAGCTGTTTGGGGTCGATCCGTCCGGCAAAATCGTCGAGGCTCGCGAAGTCGCCATGCGCGCGGCGCTCGGCGACCAGCGCTTCCATCGCCTTCTCGCCGACCCCCTTCAACGCGCCGAGCGCGTAACGCACCGCCAATCCCTCGTCGGTTTCGCCGACCGAAAAATCGGCCTCGCTGTCGTTGATCGACGGCGGCGCGATGCCGACGCCCAGCCGCCGCATGTCGTCGATGAAGATCGAAAGCTTGTCGGTCTGGTGGCTGTCGAACGACATCGACGCCGCGAAAAATTCGTGCGGATAATGCGCTTTTAACCAAGCCGTCTGGTACGACAGCAGCGCATAAGCGGCCGCATGGCTCTTGTTGAAGCCGTACCCCGCGAATTTGTCGATCAAGTCGAACAGCTCGTTCGCCGCCTTGGGCGCGATCTGGTTATGCTCGCCGCAGCCGGTGACGAAGGTCTCGCGCTGCGCGTCCATTTCGGCCTGGACCTTCTTGCCCATCGCGCGGCGCAACAGGTCGGCGCCGCCGAGGCTGTAGCCGGCGAGGATCTGCGCCGCCTGCATCACCTGTTCCTGATAGACGAAGATGCCATAGGTTTCGGCGAGGATGCCTTCGAGCAAGGGGTGCGGATAAGCGATCGCCTCGCGCCCGTTCTTGCGCGCGCCGAACAGCGGGATATTGTCCATCGGCCCCGGGCGATACAGCGCGACGAGCGCGATGATGTCGCCGAAATTGGTCGGCTTCACCGCCGCCAGCGTGCGCCGCATGCCTTCGGATTCCAGCTGGAACACCCCGACCGTCTCGCCGCGCTGGAGCAGCTCGTACACGGCCACATCGTCCCATTCGAGCGTATCGAGATCGACGTCGATCCCGCGCAGCGCGAGCAGGCGCTTCGCTTCCTTGAGCACCGACAACGTCTTGAGACCGAGAAAGTCGAACTTCACCAGCCCCGCGCTCTCGACATATTTCATGTCGAACTGCGTCACCGGCATGTCCGAGCGCGGATCGCGGTAGAGCGGGACGAGTTGGTCGAGCGGCCGGTCGCCGATCACCACGCCCGCGGCGTGGGTCGAGCTGTGGCGCGGCAGGCCCTCCAGCTGGCGCGCCATGTCGAACAGCCGGCGCACCCCGTCGTCCTGCTTATATTCGGTCATCAGCTCGGCGACGCCGTTCAGCGCGCGTTCGAGCGTCCACGGATCGGTCGGATGGTTCGGCACCAGCTTCGCCAGCCGGTCGACCTGGCCATAGCTCATCTGCAGCACGCGCCCGGTATCCTTGAGCACCGCACGCGCCTTCAGTTTACCAAAGGTGATGATCTGCGCGACGGTGTCGCGGCCATATTTCTCCTGGACGTAGCGGATCACCTCGCCGCGCCGCGTTTCGCAGAAGTCGATGTCGAAGTCGGGCATCGACACACGCTCGGGATTGAGGAAGCGTTCGAACAGCAACCCCAGCTTGAGCGGGTCGAGGTCGGTGATCGTCAGCGCCCAGGCGACGACGCTGCCCGCGCCCGAGCCGCGCCCCGGCCCGACCGGGATATCATGCGCCTTGGCCCATTTGATGAAGTCGGCAACGATCAGGAAGTAACCGGGAAAACCCATCTGGACGATGACCCCGACCTCAAAGTCGAGGCGTTCGACATAGGCCTGCCGCTCTTCGGCGCCGAGCTCGGGATAGAGCGCCAGCCGCGCCTCCAGCCCAGCGCGCGCATCGACAGCAAGCTGCGCCGCCTCGCCCTCGCGGTCGCCGGCGAGGCTGGGCAGGATCGGCGCGCGTTTGGGTGCCATGAAGGCGCAGCGCTGTGCAATGACAAGGCTGTTGCGCATCGCCTCGGGCAAATCCGAGAACGCGTCTTCCATCGCCTCTGCGGGCTTCAGCCAGGCTTCGGGGCTCGACACGCGCCGGTCCTCGCTCTCGACATAGGCCGATTGCGCGATGCACAGCATCGCGTCATGCGCGGCGTGGAATTGCGGCTCGACGAACGACGCCGGGTTGGTCGCGACGATCGGCAGCGCGCGCGCATAGGCCATGTCGATCAGCGCCTTTTCGGCCGCCTTCTCGGCCGCATCGCCGCGCCGCGACAGCTCGATATAGAGCCGCCCGCCGAACAGCGCTTCGAGCTGTTCAATATAATCGTCCGCCGCCGTCTTCTGTTCGCCCGCGAGCAATTTCACGAGCGCGCCCTCCCCGCCGCCAGTCAGGCAGATCAACCCATCGGTGCGTCCCGCGAGCTTGGCGAAGGTGACATGCGGATCCTGGTCGACCGGGCGGCCGAGATGCGCATCGGACACCAGCGCGCAAAGATTGTTATAGCCCGCCTCGTCCTGCGCATAGAGCGCGATCCAGTCGATCTGCGGTGCGCCATTGGCGAGTCGGGGGGCGGGGGGGGGGGGGGGGGGG